>JBIOEC010000269.1:0-2060 GCA_044445645.1 Gammaproteobacteria bacterium
GAATAACATTTACTATCGCTTTATTCATCTAGCCAGTAATAAAGAGTATGCGAAACTACAAGCGGGTTTGCGCATGAATATTATTGGTAATCCTGGTGTGGATAAAGTAGATTTTGAAATATGGTCGTTAGTGGTTTCTGCGGTGAATGGATGTGGAATGTGTATTGATGCCCATGAAAAGCAATTACTAAAAAGTGGGATCGGTATGTCCTCTATTCAAGCGGCTGTGCGCGTAGCTTCTGTGATTCATGCCGTAGCTTTAACGTTAGAGAGTGAAGAGGTATTACAAAGCTAATGAATATTTACTCTATCTATCAAGACAACTCCTTACGCAATTACAACTATCTGCTGGTTTGTCCTGATAGTCGAGAAGCGGCGATTATTGATCCTCTTGAAGCCGATCGTTGTTTAAAGTTAGCCCAAGAATTGCAAGTCAACATCACCACTGTCATCAATACGCATGAACATCATGACCATATTGCGGGCAATACCGATGTAGTCAATGCTACAGGTGCTAAGATCATCGCACATTATCATGCTCCAATTGCGCATGTTGATCAAAAAGTGCATGCGGGTGATAAAATTGTGGTAGGCAAGTCGATTCAGCTCACTGTACTGGATACTCCTGGCCACACTTTTACCCATATCTGTTTGTTGGCAAGTGGGAATACTCCAGCATTATTTTGCGGAGATACCCTGTTTAATGCTGGATGTGGAAACACGCATAGCGGCGATGTAGAACTGCTTTATACCACATTTACTGAACAACTTTATAAATTAGCAGATAATACTCAAGTTTATCCAGGACATGATTACTTGGAGAATAATCTGCGATTTGCTTTATCTCGCGAGCCTAGCAACTCAGTAGCTGCACAATGGTTGGATAAAGCTGAAAATCATGATCCTCATCAACCGCTAGTTACCACTTTGGCAATTGAAAAACAAATCAATCCGTTTTTTCGTTTAGAGTCATTAGATATGATTGAGCAATTACGTAAAGATGTCCCTTCCTTGGCTGCTCACCCTTCAGATCGTGAAGTGTTTATTCGTTTACGTGAACTGCGTAATCGTTGGTAAAATTCTTGGTACCTTTCTGGGGTTGTGGACGTAACAACCCTCCCTTTTTTAAAGGGCAGAAATATGCTGCTTATTTTCAATTGGGACCAACCCTATTAATCGAATAGGCGCTTCTGTGCCCTGATAAATTTTCAGTGGAACCGAAAAACTAAAGCAGCCCACAACAGGAAGTTGTGCCGAATTTGCAACATTTTCTACGATATATTTATTAGCACCTAATATAATTTTATGTACAGGATAACCATGCTCAGGTCGATCAGGAGAAAGTGTGTCAATCCCCAGTCCTACAATATTTTTTTGTACTAATAATTGTGCTGTTGATTCTGTAAGGCAAGGAAACATCAAATTATTATGATATTTCGCAGGTTCATCCCAAAAACGATCCCAACCAGTACGCACTATTACAAAAGTTCCTGGATGAATAGCCCCATGAATATTTTCAAACGTGTCAATATCTTGTGCTGATACCCTATACGTTTCATCAGCTTTATTTGATACATCAATAACAACACACGGCGCAATCAACGTATCAAGTGGTATATCATCGATATATTTGCTGGCTGGAATGCAATGAGCAGGTGCATCTATATGGGTTCCGATGCCTTCTTCCATAGCAATTTTATAAGTACGAAATTTCCAAGGCGAATCAGGCTCATAGTCTTTAGCCATATCATGCTTAAACCCACACCCTCCTCCCCAAGTTGGAATAGATGAATGTAAAGTGTGAGTTAAATCAATAAGTCTAAATGGAAATTTTTTCATTAGTATGTTGCCATTGCTTTTCATTTTGTCACCCTACTTCTTTTATGAGCTGATTAGTATCATTCAAGCTTTTTCCAATCATCTCTTCAATAATTTTACCCAGTATTAACCCGTATTGCTATATTGGCACGGTGTACCAGACCCAAATACAATATTTTTTCATCTTCTACTTTGGAAGCCTAGGATAGCGGTTGTTAGAATAATAAGGCATACTTTTAAAC
>JBIOEC010000270.1:0-2060 GCA_044445645.1 Gammaproteobacteria bacterium
ATCAAAATGCGTCATTCCCGCTCTGCAGATGTATCTGCAAAGTGTGATGTTTCAGCGGGAATCTAGTTCGGATATGTAATAGTGCTCTCAGTACTAGATTCCCGCTGCCAGATTTGACCTTGTAGCAAGTCTTTCTCAGCGGGAGTGACGCATTTTGATATTTTACTAACTCCTCACTGAATGGCCCTGATTTGCCCCCCCTTTTGTTGTAACAAGGTTAAGTATTCATGACAATAAAAACTCCCCGTTTAGCCCTGATCCGCACGGGTTCCGCCTGCAAACATAATGATGATCCTGAGCATGCACGCATTTGGTTGGCTGAACGTTATCACTTAGTAGCGGATTACCATCCGGATACGCAAGCATGGTTATCCCCTGAGCAACGCGCCCAGATCTGTTTAAATTATTTATTGAATGATGACTATGATGTGTTGTGGCTATTCCGCGGTGGCGAAGGTACAGCCGACATTCTGCCATTTCTACATGCACAAATGGAGCGCATTAAGCAAGCCAAACCTAAATTACTATTAGGATTTAGTGATTTCACTGCAATTGGCAATTATTTTAATCAAACCTATGATTGGCCAGTCATTCATGGTCCCAATGTAGTGCAGACTGCTCGTGAGCGCATTGATGCAGAATCTATTCATGCCACGATGCCATTTTTATCCGATCTGAATGCGCCATTGATGTTGACCGATTTACATCCGTTCAATCAACTTGCCCATGTGCAACGTGAAGTAGTGGGCAAACTATGTGGCGGTAATCTAAGCGTATTGGCAATTAGTATTAAAGATATCTGGGAAATTCAAAGTGCTAATAAAATTTTGATAATAGAAGATGTCGATGAACGCCCGCATAAGATCGCCCGCACGTTAAATTATTTCCAACGTATAGGGATTTTTTCCAATGTACGAGCCCTGATTTTTGGAGATTTTATTTACCATCATGAAGAAGAACAGCAAGCGATCATGCGCACTTTACATCGTTTTGCCGCTTCTTGTAATTTCCCCGTTTTGCATACAGTTGAATTTGGACACGGTAAACGCAATATGCCATTACCTTTTTACCGTGAGGCGCACTTACACTTAGGAGAAAGACCTAAACTGTGGATGTAGTGCCCAGCAAAGGCGCAGCTCCATAGGCGTAAGCTTAACGCCTACGGAGGGTTAGGGTGAGGGGTTTCGAAAGTCGGGGGCATTATTAATTATTAAGCGGCAGTAGCCGCCAAGGTCTTACGCAGTACAGGAGGAGCGGCGGCAAATGCTTGGGCTAAACCGGGTGAATGACCGCAACTCTTAGATATAGGTTGTGGACTCGCTGGTTTCTCTACCTGTCTACCCAAACCTACTTCTATAGTGTCAAATAATATTTCTGCACGTGTCTTGATTCTGAATACATTTAAGAAATTCCATATGCGCGTTATGATACTACGATGTTCTTTTAAGTCTTTTTGAGTTTTTTTATCTTCAAGTTTGGCTTTATAAGCATCTCGCAAATCACGATAATAACATGGGGCACTTTTATCGAAAGTCTGTTTAAATCCTGCTGCCAAAGTGACTAAGGGTCTTATAGTTTCTTTTTTCTGCCCCTGAGGCAATGATTGAGAATATCTTTCCCATTTATTATGCATCCAGGTAAGTTGGTAATGCGCGAACTGTTCTTCAGCTTTATCGGTATCCTTGGGATTAGTTCTAAGATCTTTTAAAGCAATTTTTAATTGTCCTATATACCCCATTTCTTCCATATTATAGTTTGGTGCAAGTGCGTTATATACTGCCCTAAGCTTCTCTTCCTCTGTTGCTTTAAGAGGGTGTTTTTTATCCTCAGAAATAAGATTTTTATCTTCAAAAGCCCTTAACCATCGATATAGGTAATCAATGAAAACGCTTTTATCAGCTGGATCTTGAATGCTATCTATTGCTCTTTCAACAAGCGTATGAGCTTGGGAATATTTTTTTTGATTTGAAAAATTCGCTAAATTAAAATCTAGTTCAGGATTTATTGCCCCTAGACTAGTTAGAAATTCTTCCCTATTAAATGAAGAATATGTATAAAGA
>JBIOEC010000271.1:0-2054 GCA_044445645.1 Gammaproteobacteria bacterium
ATAAATATACGAATAACATTCTGATTATTTGACGTTTATATCAAATATTTCTTTCATAGACAACTTATTTTTTTTCTTTTCTGTCAAGAGTTTCTTTTCTGCTATTTTATAGATATTCAACAAGTAGTCCCTCATTTGACTAATATCGTTCATGGCTGTGTTCTGCATTTGTTTATGAGCTTCGATGGTTTTATAGAATTTCAGAATACTCATAGTCTTGCTGGTATTTTGCCATATTAGGCCGAAAAAGTTGACTGCAATTTGCCAATTGAGCATAATATGCAATAAGGTGGCAAACAAATAGCACTCCATGCGATGAATTTGCATCTTCTTGATTTTGGATAGTTTGCAGTGGCTTTTAAATGCTTTGAACCGAAGTTCTATTTGCCAGCGCAAACGGTACAAGGTTCGAATATTCTCTAATGATACCCATTCTTTTGGTATATTAGTTATGTAAAGCCCCAATCGAGCATAGCTCGAATATTTTTTTGCTAAATGTCGGCCTTTCTTCTTGGCTTCCTTGCCTGCGATCCGCATCCGTTTTGCAAACTCCTCTTCAGGAATAGGCTCGATAATAAGACGCACAGGGGTTAGATCATTTTCGCTCATGAAAACCTCCATCTCCATAAATGTCAAATTATTGTCCTTTAATTTTTTAAATATATCGTTCAAATCAACCTCCACTTTTTTCCCTTCTTTGAGTTCATAGACAAGAGATCTGGGCCTTAGCCTACTCAGAAAAAAGGCATCTTTAGAGATTATTGTTTTAAATACATTTTTGTCGTAATACCCCAAATCTCTTAGAATTAATGATCCTTTTTCTACGGTTTCTACGGTTTGCTTCGCATCAGTTACATCTTGATAGAGTGCATTATGAATTTGCAGGTCACTTACTTTACCGCTTAACAAGTCATATTCAAATTGTGCATGCAACCCCGCTCCGCTTGCAGCCCCATTGCTGCCAGGATAAAAATCCTTTAGATTGGCTGGTAACTGCCATCTTACGGAATCCTTGGTTTTTACCGAGGTAAAATGAGACAGAATCTTAATATCGATTTGTTGAAGAATCTGATTACCCAATTGTTCCTCAAGCAATTCCCGAATAAAGGCAACCGATTCGGGACTGAATTTTTTATCAATGGCTTGTTTGCTTATATCCACACCATGGTTTAATTGTAGAGCACAACAATGGTCATTGAGGCTGACCGTACCATTATCCAGTTCATTGTAAAGCAACATTCTGATAAAATCATCGGCTTCTAATTTGGGCTTGCGCTTGATAAAGCCTGTGCGCCTGGCTACCTCTTCGAGGTGTTCTTTTGACAAGAAATTTGTGATCGTTTTTGCGAACTTGCCCGCAAACTCAACCAGGCTGCTACAGCCCGGCTGCTCTTCCAGCCTGGTTGGCTATCCTGTTATTTTATTATTTGTCAACTACATATGTCCTTAAGTTGACGGCTATGCCCTCTGGGGTTCTGAACGCGATGGGGGTTTGCTTTTTACTACCAATATGTCGTACCTAACGGCACTCTAGGGCAGTGGTTTAAGGTAGATACAAGCATGTATTCCAGCTTGTGTTGTAATTTGCTTTTCCCCGCTGGCGCGAATCTTACCGCAGGGAGATTCGTGACTTGTAGTTTACCTTCTATGAAGGCTTGAGTCCTGGGCGGTTCTGCCCATGGATTATACAACCACTCTATTCAAAAAGTTCTGAATATATCCCTGGAAACCAATTTGGAAAATGTATTGAGATTAGCCTGGCCGTTTTATTTTTCAGCCATTTAGCCGTTAAATACGGCTGACATACAAGGATACGAATCTCCCTCCTGCAAGATTCGCCATCGGATTAGCAGTTTACATGATCTATTTTAATACAATAATTTGATGTTTAGTTGCAGTATTTTCAACGTATTTACCACCTTCAACAAAATCTATCATTACATCTATAGTGTAACGGCCTGGTTTGTCAAATGTTTTTTCAAATTTGTAAAATTTAGAACCAAATTTATCAACGACTGCCGGATGCCCCAAATATATTTCTTTTTTTTCGGAAT
>JBIOEC010000272.1:0-2049 GCA_044445645.1 Gammaproteobacteria bacterium
GTACTAGATTCCCGCTGTGAGATCCAACTTCGTAGAAATCTTTGCTCAGCGGGAATGACGCTGTCGATAATTTAGATGCGTGCCCTATACTATTATCCTAATTCTCATCCAGCAAAAAAAGTATTTTTTAAAATTATGAATCCCACTTCAGCGCATCCTTTTTCCCGTTATGCATCCATAATTGATGATTGGGAGGCTTTTGCTAATCGTCTGCAGCAAACCCTGCCACGTAGTTTATGGTTAAATCCATTAAAACCAATTAATCCTGCAGTCAAATCTGCGCTTACCCAGCCTTGGGAAGCCGCTCCCCATTGGCCTGAATCTTACCTCTTTGCACAAACCGATCTAGGCACGCATTGGGGATATTATGCAGGGCTTTATCATATTCAAGAAACTGTTTCGATGTTACCCGCTTTGCTGCTCAGGCCGCAACCGGGTGAGCGGATTTTGGATTTATGCGCAGCCCCTGGCAGTAAAACCGTACAACTCGCTTTGGCAATGCAAAATCAAGGAACTTTAATTGCCAATGATAAAAATTATATGCGGACTAAAGCCTTACGTTATCATCTAGAAAGATTAGGTATTACCAATGTTGCCACCACTACCTGTGATGGTGCCAGTTATCCTAAAGCAGTAGGATTATTCGATAAAATTTTAGTAGATGCTCCCTGCTCGGGTGAAGGCACTAGCCGTAAGCAATCGCAGAAATGGCTGAATAATTTGCAGGTACATAATGTGCATCGTTTGCAGCAACGTTTGTTGTCACGTGCGGTGTCTTTGTGTAAACCGGGTGGTTTAATTGTCTATTCTACCTGTACCTATGCGCCTGAAGAAAATGAACAAGTGATTAACACCGCTCTACAGCAACACCCTGAATTGTCTTTACTCCCTATTTCTTTTCCACATTTACTCACGACTCCTGGAATTACGGTATGGGAGGGACAACACTTTAGTGAAGAACTGGTGAAAACCGCTCGAGTTTGGCCGCACCATAATGATACGGGAGGTTTTTACTTAGCACTAATGCAGAAAACTAATCATGTAACTGCGCAGTCGGATGAACTACCTATTGCCCAAGATACGGATTCCCTACAAGAATTACAACAATATCTGCAACCTTTTGCTTTTCCGCCAGATATGTTCAAACAGTATGCCACGTTCAAAGTGGCCAAACATGGCATTTACGTTGTCAGTGCGGATCATGTTCCAGTGAATATACCTAATCTCGATGCAATGGGTTTATTTGTGCTAAAAAGTCATATGCAACATCCAAAGTTAACCACTGCAGGTGCTAAGTTATGGGGGCATTTAGCTCAACAACAATTCGTGGAGTTAGATACTTCCCAATTGCAGGCTTATTTGCGTCGCGAAGATATTAATCTGCCAGTTGGGCAAACTGAAAACTGTACACATGGTGGATATGTCATTGTGCGACACGAAGGATTGGGGTTAGGTGTGGGATTACTGATGAATCCTATTCTGCCTGGAACCTGGATGTTGCGAAGTTTATATCCTAAAACGTAAAGAATAACTGATTTTAAATCCAGTCAAACTTGGATTAACCTTCTCTATCGCATAAAAAATGAACAAGCAGTTTACTAAATAACTACATATCTGTATAATATTTAGTTAAGAAACATGCTGTATCTAATTATTTTTTATGCCTAACTTGCACAACCCTTTAAACTATGTATGGAGTGCCTCAGACTACTATTTATGGTCTGGTTCGGACCATGTTTCTTGGGAAAAAATGTTTAACCAGGCCTATTTTACTGTTAAACAGAACACGAAAGATTTTGTCATAGCTTCTTGGGGTTGGGGAGCTGAGTTCTTTTATCCTATTTGGCGCGATCCATCCCATGCTAAGGAAGCTTGGTTTACAATAGGAAACCTCTTTGCTGATTTTCATGACCGCAAACATGAGCTGCTGGCAAAAGAAAAAATTCAAAATATTAATTTTCATTTTTTACTATGGTTAGAGAATAATATTGATCGCACCAAATATGAGCCTGTTTTTGATAGCAATAATGCTATTACCATAGTAGCTAA
>JBIOEC010000273.1:0-2047 GCA_044445645.1 Gammaproteobacteria bacterium
ATATTTTTGTAAGATGCGCAAAAGCACCCGCATGGATAGTGACTTTGCAGAAGTCTCATCTTACAAAAATAATATGCTAACGGATTGAAAAAATGGAATTAACAACCTGATTGTGATTCCGGTTGTCGTGGGTTCGAGCCCCATCGTTCACCCCATCTTTTACCCAGGCGGCTTTAATGTTGCCTCGGTATATCTATTACTGAGTAAGTTTTCAGGTAATTGTGAGACAAGTCAGCAGGTTTGGCCATGTGGTATTAATAGCTGGTTATACTGCTGTATAATAGTTTTATGGGCCGTTAGCTCAGTTGGTAGAGCAGCTGACTCTTAATCAGCGGGTCGTAGGTTCGATCCCTACACGGCCCACAACAGGTTTGCGAAAGTGGCGGAATTGGTAGACGCACTGGATTTAGGTTCCAGCGGGTAACCCCCGTGAGAGTTCGAGTCTCTCCTTTCGCACCATATTACTTATCTTTGTTAAACCTAAAATAAAATTAAAGTCGGAGTATTCATGCAAATATCAAAGCAACATAAAGAAGGTTTAGAGTGGACAATATCAGTAGTCATTCCCGCTGAAGAAATGCAAAAAGAAATTCATAAAAAAATGCAGGAAACCGCGCAGCGTGCACGCATCGATGGCTTTCGTCCTGGCAAGATACCTCTTAAAGTAATTGAACAAAAATTCGGATTAGGTATTCGCGCAGAAACTGCTGAGAAACAATTACAAGCCAGTTTGCGGGATGCATTTGTCAGTGAAAAACTACGTCCAGCTGGAACTCCACAACTGGATATTAAAGAAAATGGCATGGAAGGTGCTCTTTCTTATGAAGCAACTTTTGAAGTTTATCCTGAAGTATCTTTGGATAAATTGAGTGAAATAAAAGTAACACGCTTGCAAGCGGAAATTAGTGATGCAGATATTGTTTCGGCATTAGAACGTTTGCAGAAAAACTTTATGGACTGGGAAGAAGTTAATCGTCCCGCACAGCAAGGTGACCGGGTGACGGTTGATTATCTTGGCGATATGCAAGAAGTTCCCGAAGCACAACGCACTGGCAAAGAACAAAAAATTATTTTGGGTGCAGGGCGGATGATTCCTGGATTTGAAGATCAAATAATTGGCATGCAAGTGAATCAGGAAAAAGATATTCATGTCACTTTCCCCGAAGGTTATCATGAAGCATCACTGGCTAATAAACCTGCAACATTTCATATCACGATGCATAAAGTTGAGGCTCCTAAAATGCCTGCAATAGATGATGCATTATGTGAGAAAGTGGGTATTAAAGAAGGTGGAGTAGATGCACTACGTGAACGTATGCGTACCGAACTCGCTAATCACGCTCAAATAGTAGCTCGCGAAAAAGTGAAGCAGGAATTGCTAGATCAATTGCTTGCGACACATCCGGTTATATTACCTAAAGCATTAGTAAAACAAGAAATGGAGTTCTTACATGATGTGCGCCATCCAGAGCCACATGATCATGAGCATGGTCACACCGAAGAAGAAATGCATGATTTAAAACAAGAGGCCGAGCGTAAAGTCGCATTGAGCTTGTTGCTTGGGGAATATGTGAGATTGAATCAGATCCAAGCTGATGAACAAACCATGATGACTAAAGCCGTAGAAATTATGCGCAGGCAGTTTGGCCAATTATCACCTGAAATGTTGCGTTATTTTATGCAAGATGAAAATCAAAGAAATATGATCCGTTCTTTTGTGCTAGAAGAAAAAGCAGTGGATAAATTATTGGCTGATGCCGTCCAAGTGGTAGAGCAGCCCATCAGTTTCAAAGAATTAGTCGAAGAGGGTCAATAAATAACATGAAACAAATAACCCGTGGCTATGGATTGGTACCCATTGTAGTTGAGCAAACTGCGCGTGGAGAACGTTCTTACGATATTTATTCGCGCTTATTGAAAGAGCGTGTTATATTTTTAGTAGGAGGCGTTGATGATGATAGCGCTAATTTGGTAGTAGCTCAGCTCTTATTTCTAGAGTCAGAGAATCCAGATAAAGATATTCATATCTATATCAACTCTCCAGGGG
>JBIOEC010000274.1:0-2043 GCA_044445645.1 Gammaproteobacteria bacterium
ACCGACCTCAAGAAGGGCGACGACGGTATTTTTATCATCGTGACAGACAAACGACAGCTAAAGACAAGATCCCACCTAGTGACCATCCTAACCAAATACCATCAGCAGGCGTATGATGCACTAAATGTTCTACCACCTGTTCTATCGCTTGCACATGTGGCAACAATGGACTTTGCCCATGACCTGGCAGGTCTACCACGGTAACCTGAAAAGTCGGGGTTAATTTGGGCAACAAAGGTGCCCAAATTTGTTTAGAAAATCCCCAGCCATGGAGTAAAATCAGTGGCTTACCATGGCCATAAGTTGCAGTGGATAATGATGGCATATTCAGATCTAAAATAAAAAACCTATTTTACCATAATCCTAGAAAAGGCAGTTGGCACCTACTGCCTTTCTAGGATTATCAATAAACTAACGGACTAAAGCTGAAAATACGAATGGAGGCGCTGGTGCCGGACGATTTCCATCTTGGTAATTTTCTTTTGCATCCGCTGCATTTGCCGTGTTTTCAGAAAATACTAATCTTCTTTTGGTACTGCGTTTTTCGGTAGTAGCTACTGAAGTATATTCAGACGCTTGTAAGTTAGTATTTTGCGGCCCTAAAACCATTTTTTTATTTCCAGAAAGCTCAGCCTTTGAAGGTGAAACGACATCTTCTACTACTTTCTCAGGCATTACATCCACAACAATTGAAGCAGAAGCATAGGTAGGATCTGAACCTTCTTGATTTACAACAGTCCGAAGTTGCGTCGCTGGACTTCTCGGGGTAGAAAAAGTGCTTACAGCAACCATTGTTTCGGGTGTTGGTGACGCTATTTTCGCTACGGTATTTTCTGTATCTTCAACTGCAGTCACCCCGATGGAAGCATAGGTAGGATCTGAGCCTGCTTGATTTGCATTCCTCTGTGGTGTCATTGGACTTCTTGGCGTAGAAGGAGCGGCGGCAATTGCTAAAGGTGGAGCGATATCTGCTATAGACAAATCTCTTACCTGTGTTTCATGTACTACCACTGGAGTCACTGGGCCTTGTGGCTTAGCCGTCTTTATGGGTTTAATCGGACTTCTTTTCGGAGAAGAGTAAAAGCTAGCTGAAACGTCTGGAGTCACTGTAAATTCTTCAGCTTGCTCTGCTACCTCAGGCTCTTGGGTATTTATCAATCTATCCCTGACAGCACGAACTGCATTTACAATACGCTCTACTTCAGAAAATGTTTTAGGAGATAATTCCCGTGGAAGTTTTAAGCCCTCAAAAGCAAAAGTAAAATCGACGATACTGGCTACTTCTTGTGCAGCACTCTCAGCAAGTAATACCCATTGTTCACATGCTTGCATTTGTTGTGAACTACTATTATTTAACTTTTTCAACTGATTAAAAGCATCGCGCGCAGCAATAGCTGCGACTTGTGCATATTTAGCTATCGGACGACAAGATTTTGCAGCAGTCTGTGCTGCTGGCAAGGCTACTCTTGCTTCAGAGTAAAACTCTCGCATTAAATTAAGCGCTTCATTACGATCGTCTACCGCCTCTTGTATTTCAGAAGTTTTAAGTTGACCATTAATAGCTATGTCAGCATAGGCTGCAGCATATACCTGTTGTTGTTGGGCAGCAACAAAACCGCGTTCGACTTCTACTGTATGAGCTATGGCTGCTTGTAAGTAAGAGGTGGCTTCAATTAGATATTCATTTGCGGCAACTTGCGAATCATTAATATTTCTCGCGAGCTCTGCCTGAATCATGGCAGGAGTTTTTACAAATGTATCTTCATACGGTCTAGCTAGTGGGTGTCTAGTGTAATAAAGGTTTTTTTGTTCTGATGTTAAATTTTTTTCAACCAGCTTAAACCAACTAAATCCGGTATCTTTCTTAGGAATAATTTTTGCGAATTCTTCTAGTGAGGTGTTTTGCAATGCAAAATCTCTTAAGACCTCAGCTAATTGTTCTAGATCTTTTTGATCCTCTGGTTTGGTTAACAATATTTCTTTTAGCGTGGCAACCAGATCAGGGACCTGTAAAAAGAAGTGTAACGTTAAATACTTATAGTC
>JBIOEC010000275.1:0-2024 GCA_044445645.1 Gammaproteobacteria bacterium
ATGCGATACTATAAGGCCAATTGGCGTGAAAGCTGGGATCGTTGGTTGTGGAATTGCCCTGGAATAGGGGGGCTGCTACAATCCGCAGGGTGCATTTTGTTTGCCAATACGTTAGCCACCTTGTTAGCGGCAGGTATCCCGCTGATGTCTGGATTGCCAACCAGCTTGCTGATATTGAATAATCACCACGCTCAAGCACGCTTGCTTGCTGCTGTTGTATTGATTAAACAAGGTCATTCATTTAGCTATGCTTTGCAACAAACACAGTTGTTTCCTCAACTGGCCATGCAAATGTGGCAAATTGGTGAACATACTGGCAAGCTATGTGAACTATTACAAGAAAGTGTGGGTTATTATCAGCTACAATTAGATACCTTAACCTCACAGTTAATGCAACTTGTAGAGCCCTTATTGCTAGTTGTACTAGGAGCCTTGATTGGAAGTGTAGTAATCGCAATGTATTTGCCGTTGTTTAATCTGGGATTGGTAATGAAATGAATATGCACGAACTCTATATTATATATCCACTAATCGCCCTGCTAGGACTCGTCGTTGGCAGCCATGTGCATGTGATCATTGATCGCTTGCCGCGTATGCTTGGACTTGCTCCATTGCCTACCAACTTTACTAAAAAAGAATATAATATCGCGTGGCCGCGATCACATTGTCCGCATTGCGGGACAGTATTGAAATTTTATGATCTCATTCCGTTATTTAGTTATGCACAATTACGTGGCAAATGCCGCTACTGCAAACAACCGATTTCGTGGACCTACCCAGTGGTTGAATTATTAACCGCTGTCATTTTTATCATCATATATTTACACTTAGGTCTGAGTCTCGCTGCTGCAGCGGCAATCTTTTTTTTATGCAGTTTATTAATTCTCGCCATATTAGATTATCAATATCATGTCTTGCCTGATCAGATCACACTGCCTATTTTATGGCTAGGACTACTCGTGAATGTCTTTGATTTATTTGTTCCGCTGGAAGATGCCGTGATAGGTGCCATAGCAGGATATTTAAGTTTGTGGACTGTGTATTGGGTGCACAATTGGATTACAGGAAAAACTGGTTTAGGTTATGGAGATTTTAAACTATTAGCATTATTAGGTGCTTGGTTAGGATGGCATGCGTTACCCATTACCGTAGTCATTGCTAGTTTTCTTGGATTACTCTATGCACTGATTCTTTATTGGCGCGGGCACTTATCACGTACCACACCATTACCTTTTGGGTCATTTCTAGCTATTGCCGGTGGGATTCTATTATTATGTTAAAAATTGGTTTGACTGGAGGAATTGGCAGCGGCAAAAGTACAGTTGCAAATATGTTTGCCCAACTCGATGTACCCATTATTGATACCGATCAAATTGCGCGCGATGTAGTGGCACCACACACAGTAGGGTGGCAATCCATTAAACAACATTTTGGTGAAGCAATTATCGATGCGCAGACCCAAACACTCAATCGCAAACAATTGCGTCAGCTAATTTTTGCAAACCCTGAAGAAAAGAAGTGGTTAGAAAACCTTTTACATCCTCTTATACGCAACGAAGTAAATCTACGATTAAGCAAGCTGATTAGCGATTATTGTATTTTGGTCATCCCGTTGTTATTTGAAACCACATATAGTTATAACCTAGATCGTATTTTAGTAGTAGATTCCTTGCCCGAACAGCAGATATCGCGCGTGACATCACGGGATCAAATTTCTACAGAACTTGCCACTGAAATTATGGCGCAACAGATCAACCGCAAACAGCGACTGCAGCAAGCAGATGATATAATTGATAACACTCACGAAAATATTAAGGATTTACATTCTCAGGTACTGGCCTTGCATCAACGCTATTTGCAGCTAGCGCGAGAGCAAATATGAATGAAATTAGGCAACAGCACCTCACCGATGTACAATTAATACAAAATCAAACTCGTCATTTTCATGAACAAAAAACCCCAGTAAAAATTTATCATGGTAGCTCTAACTCAACACGTGCACAGAAATTTCATAAAGATAAAAT
>JBIOEC010000276.1:0-2017 GCA_044445645.1 Gammaproteobacteria bacterium
ATCGTGCGCTACAAAGGCTTCAAGCTGCTTCCTTACAGCGCCATGGGCTTCCTTTGTGCCAGGTTTTGTATTTAATTTGATAGCCATTAAATTGGATACTATATTATCCAGTGAAATGGTTGTTCGGTGGCTATTTAACTGGATGTGATAACGAATGGTTTTCATTGTTTGCCTCCTTTTTAAATGGTACCGCTAATAAAACGGATAATATGTTATCCATTACTTATCCTCTGCAACGGATAATGGTTCCTTAAATATTTGTCTAAAAAGGTCTGATTGAGCTTTTTTCATGGCTTTTGCGGCTTGTAAATCCGACTGAGCCAGCATGTGTCGATCAAGGGTCTCAAAGTTTATCCCTTCCTTTAAATAGCCTGACGCTCTGGGTAAGGACTTTAATTTTTCGTAAGGGGTCATCATGCATCGATAAGGATATATTTTTTTCTCTTTGCCATTTTGATCTATTTTAATTTCTGCAAAATAACAGGGGCGATGGAAATTGATGTAGGGTGTCAGATACTTACGATGGAACTCGTTAATGAGGGGTGCCCATTTTTGAGCAATATGTACGTAGCCTAGGTATTTCCTAACAATAGAACCGTTTTTTGACTCGGCTAACGCATTGTCGTTTGAGTGTCGTGCTCGTGATTTTGTCATTGCGATATGTAATTTATTCAATAACTTGGCAACGACTTTATTAATATATTCACTACCATTATCTGAATGAAAATTAATAATTTTAAATGGAAATGCATTCAGTAACTCTTCCAAAACAGGTATTAAATAATTTTCACTAATTTTTTCAACACTGCAAATAACCTCAAATTGAGTTACTTCATCAACCGCATTGATATGATAAACACCTTTTTGTTTGTCTTGATCGCCTTGATGAACCGTATCAATCCGAATATAACCTGGCTGACCCTGTGGGTTTGGTTTGCGGCGCTCTCCTATTTGCACAGGTGATTTTTGTGTCGTGGTGAAGTGGCGGCGTTGTCGTTGATAAAAATCACCTTTACGTAAATTATATAGGTGAGAAACAGAAATGCAGGCCAGTCGTTCATAGGCCGAATCACCATATACTTGATAGGCTCTCTCGAATAATTTTTTGGTAGCGGGGCCACTTAGGGTTTGATGAGCCTCATCTGTTTGTACCAACAAAAGAATATCGTTGTGCGTATAATTCTTCGCAAAAGTGTGGCGATTAGAGGCCGTTCTCCCTATCCAGCGCTTGTCTCTATATTGAGCAATGAGCCGTTTTAACTGGGACCAAGAATAACCAGTTATGCGCTCCATATATTCACGAACAGGTGCTTTGTCCTTCTTGCGCAAATTAAAATAGTTCGTGCGTTTAAGTGTCCCAGCGATCCATTCATAGCGACTTGCTTTAGACACTTGAAATTCAATCTTGTCAGTGCCTTCCAAAAATGCTTTGATAGACTCAGGGCTATCCAGTTTAGTATCGTTCATTGTAATCATAGTCCTTACAGTTTGGACGACACCGGCTGGAACAGCCCTTTTTTATACTATTTGGAGCTCATTTGTATTGGAAAGAGCCTTTCATTTCAGGCTCATTTTGAATTGGAAGAGGCTCAGTATTCCTTTTCTATAGAAATAAACGTATTATAATTCTTCACAAGATAGGAATAGGAAAAACCACTCTAAACCCTGGTTCTAATATTTGCTCTAATGGATTATGTGATATTTCCAGCATGAGCCCTAACCTAATAATTCAATCTGTTCATTAAGATTTATCATCAGATTTTGCCAATATACTGGCGTATTAAACCAGGTGAAACTCACAGGGAATGCGGGGTCATTCCAGCGTTTTGCCAGCCATCCTGAAAAATGCAGCATACGAAGAGTGCGTAGCGCTTCGATTAAATGGCGTTCGCGCGGATTGAACTCATGAAATTCACAATATCCTTTTAAGATCTTTGTCAGCTGCTCGTCCATCTGTTTGGAATCTCCTGAAAGCAACATCCAGATATCCTGTATTGCGGGGCCCATTAGGCAATCG
>JBIOEC010000277.1:0-2013 GCA_044445645.1 Gammaproteobacteria bacterium
CGGCTTTATTAAAACTAGGCAGTGCGGCAATCTTTTGCTCTATCACTTCCCACTCTTGCATACCGTACAGGAGTAAACACCGTTCATCCGTGTCGATGGTTAGAACAAGCCGTCCTTGGCAGTTATTCTCCAATTGTTGTCTGTAACGGGTAGGTATGGCCATCCGCCCCTTAGGGTCAATATTGATCGCATTTATTCCACGAAACAAGGCTGATATCCTCACCCACTTATTACCACACATTTAACCACTTTTAACCACTTTGTCCCACGTATCGACACTATAGGTAACAAAACCCCACCTTGTCAACTAAAACCAGGGAATTCTTTTGCGTTGTAGAATAATTTTGCAGAGCGTTGTGGCTGGCCAAATTGTTAGATACAAGATATAGAAATGAGCTGATTTGCTCGTTCAGCTTATAAAAATATGCTCAATGACTAAGCAGGGAAAATAATAGGCTTGGGAAATAATTCAGGCGCACAGCTTATAGCAAGCGTCTTGCCCTCTACCGAGCTTGTTTTTGCAACTATTTGTTTATAAGCACGTAAAGAAGAGCTTTCTCCTGCATGCTCGTGCTTTGGTTTTTTTAGTAGGGCATCGGTCTCTTTAGCTGTGGGAGCAACTGGAATAGATACATATTTGGGATTACTAAGAGCCTCTTTAGTGCTGAGCGTAAAAAAGTGTTTCCACCCTATTCCTGTGGGATCATTACCGTCAGTTTCCTGGGCCTCAATACAAAAAGTATACAAGTCATCATCTGTAGGGAGTGCTATTCCTGAAGCATACTCAGCTAAAAATGCTGATTTTACTCTATTTACCATTTTAGAAATTTCTTTCCAATGGCTATCGAGTAAAGCGTGTTGTAAATTTTCCAGTCCAAACTCGGCACCAAAGCACAGCAAAAATGAATTTAGCACATAAGGTGATCGGCAACTTGAAGTATAATTGGCAGGATCTAAAAAATGTGCAGTAATCTTATACGGGGTTGTAGCTATGATATCAGCCTCAGTATCCATTACTATGTTCCAAAGATTTAGACCATTGGCATGCTTCACCAAAATTAAAATTTCTAATAGTTGTTTAAATGCTAAACTCTCCCCTTGTGTCGTTGTTAAATTAATATCCCGCTGCTCCACCGCAACGCGTAGTGCTTCAAAAAATAATCGATGCGTTTCTTTACCATGAAATAATATGCGCGCAATCTGTCCATCCTCACTAAAAAGATGCCCATCAGCTACGAAGTGATCTGCATCTTCCGCGCTAACAAGTCCAACAAATTTTGCTACATAATCCTCAGAGTTAATACCTGTAGATTTTTCACGCTCATGCAGTAATTGACTCAGTACTTTACCTTTGTGCTTTGGTTGATAATCTGCTGGTGGAGGACCAGGAATAAATTCGCCATTTCCTGCAATTAAATATTGGGGAGTATCAGTTTTTGAAAACTCTATCCCTTTTTCCTGCATTATTTGGCCTAATCTTTGATCCAGGTTTTTTAGCAGTGGTAATAATTTATTGGGGTTGGTGGATAATACTAGCAATTGATTAACGATATTTGCGATAGCATCTGGAGTAATTTGAAAGGATAAATTATTGGGTAAAATTACATCATGGGGATGTATCTGTATATTGGGGCCCGGAATAAATTTTATTTCTTCACTTTTAGGTTGTTTCGTTAATCCCCATGAACATCTGGCTAAAAACCTTGTCTGATTTTCTAGCCCCATAAATATGTCTTCTACTCGTTTAACTTTATACAACATATACAACCTCTTTAGCTAATGCAATAAAAGCACTAAAGTGATTGACAAGAGTCCACGAATAGAAATATGGCTTGCATCGCTTTAGCTGCATTTATTACGCGCCCGCAAGTTGATTATTAACTCGGCGCTGTTGATTATTTAATTATAAACTCAATAATAGCTGCAAAATTTATTTGCACTCCAAAATAGATTTCTTATCTTATCTTCTGCTAAGACCCGATACACATTTGTAAAATAAATATAAAATTGTGC
>JBIOEC010000278.1:0-2013 GCA_044445645.1 Gammaproteobacteria bacterium
ATTACGCATGGGCCAAAATCTTGCGGCACGCTGGAAGGAACAACATCCTCTTCTGATACCGGATGTAATTATACCAGCACCCTTTACCGCAAATACCGCTGCACTAGCCTTCGCTCATGAAATGGGAATCCGTTATTCCGAAGGACTCTATAAAAATCCCTTTATAGGTCGTACCTTTATAATGCCAAATCAGGAAGTCCGGTCACGTAATGTGCGTTATAAATTGACGCCACAAAAAACCGAAATTAACAAAAAAAAGGTACTGATTGTTGACGACAGTATAGTACGTGGAACTACTTCACGTGAAATTGTTAAAATGGTGCGCGAATTTGGAGCAAAAGAAATTTATTTTGTTTCCACCTGTCCTCCTATTGTAAATCCTTGTTTTTATGGAATAGACATACCTTCCCGAAAACAATTAATAGCAGCGCAAAAAACTAAAGATCAAATACGCGATTATCTGGGAGTTGATGCACTTCTTTATCAAACGCAAGATGATTTAGTCGAAGCAGTTACCCGCAAAGGAACACATCAAATCACAAAACCCTGTATGGCCTGTATGGACGGTTGTTATATCAGTGGAAACATTACTGAGGAAAAAATAACTGCTATGGAACAGCATAGAAATGAACAATTAAACTAGTTAATCGCCCTTAAGGATTAATAAACCATGAATATTCTGATAGTAGGCTCTGGAGCACGAGAGCATGCACTAGCTAAAGCCTTGAATCGTTCCAAACACAACCCACACATTTATTGCTGTGGCACTTCGCATAATCCCGGAATTGAACTTTTATCAACTGTTTATTGGTCTGGTGATATCACACAGACAAAAATACTGTCTGAGCTTGCAAACCAATGGAATATCAAGCTGGCAATAATTGGTCCTGAAGCGCCATTGGAATGCGGCTTGGCTGATGCATTATGGGCTATTGGAATACCGGTTATTGGTCCTAAAAAACAATTAGCACAGATTGAAACCAGTAAATCTTTTACACGCGATTTAATGAAAAAATACGCGATACCTGGGATTCCAAAATTTAAAACTTTTACTCAGCTTGAGGGAGTATCCGATTTTCTTTCTGAGCTGGGCGAAGGTAATTACGTTGTCAAAATGGATGGGTTAATGGCGGGGAAGGGCGTTAAAGTTGCCGGCGACCATCTGCATTCTTTTACCGAAGCTTTAGATTATTGCAGTGAAATTTTCAGGAAAAATCAGTCCGTACTTATTGAAGAAAAATTGATTGGCCAAGAGTTTTCCTTCATGTGTTTTGCCGACGGCATCCATTTGGCACCCATGCCTTTGGTTCAGGATAATAAACGCGCCTTTGAGGGCGATAAAGGACCCAATACGGGTGGAATGGGGAGTTTTTCTGCTGCAGATCACAGTTTGCCCTTTTTAACGGACGCTGATGTTCTAAGTGCTTTTGAGATTAACCAGCAGATATTGGATGCTTTGACTGCTGAAATCAAAGATCTGTACGTGGGTATTTTATATGGCGGATTTATTGCTACCTCTCGTGGAGTTTATGTTATTGAGTTTAATGCCCGTTTTGGTGACCCTGAGTCCTTGAACGTACTCAGTATTTTGGAATCTGATTTGGTAGATATATGTCAGTCTATGGTTGATGGCGCTTTACACTCAGACCGGGTTCAGTTTGCCGCCAAAGCCACTGTATGTAAATACGCAGTCCCGGAAGGTTATCCAGATGAGCCCTTGCGTAACAGTATTATTGATGTGAGCTCCGTTGAAGATAATGAGTATCTTTATCTAGCAGCGGTGAATCAGCAAGACGGTATATTGTACGCAACTGGTTCGCGTACCGCAGCTTTTGTAGGTGTCGCCGATACAATTGAGGAAGCAGAACAAATCAGCGAACTGGAGTTGAGCCGCATCAAAGGACCATTATTTCACAGAAAAGACATTGGAACTGCTGATTTAATTAATCAACGCATAGAAGCTATGCGTAAGTTACGTGCACTATGATTCGGTTGGGTATATTGGGATCAACC
>JBIOEC010000279.1:0-2008 GCA_044445645.1 Gammaproteobacteria bacterium
ATATATATATTCTAGTAAGAGAACTCTGGCATTTTCACGGTAAAAACATGAATAACACCCTAGACATAGATCATTATCTAGAAAAACACAGTACCCCAGAACCTGAACTATTACAGGAGTTGGCAGCTTACACTGAGAAAAATGTGCCCGGTGCACAAATGTTGACAGGCAGGGTTGAAGGGCGTCTGCTCAAGTGGTTAGTGAGCTTAGTTGGCGCACATAAGGTATTGGAATTAGGCACTTACACTGGCTATTCAGCTTTATCCATGGCGGAAGCCTTACCTGAGGAAGGTTATGTGCTGACCTGCGATCGCAATGCCCAAGTCTTAGAAATTGCCCAACGTTATATTGATCGTAGTGAGCATGGGCATAAAGTCCGCGTGACGCAGCAACTGATTGGTGATTTACTAAATACTCTAGTGGAGCAGCGAGAACAGTTTGATTTTATATTTATCGATGCAGATAAAAAGCCCAATCATGAATATGTTGAATATGCTTTAAAACTACTGAGCCCAAAGGGAATGATTGCTGTGGATAATACCTTGTGGGCTGGCGAGGTGCTGCATCCGGAGGATACCTCGAGTAAAGTAATTGCCAAGTTTAATAATGATTTGTTGAAGCATGAAGATATTGAAGTCTTGATGCTGCCAGTTAGAGATGGATTAACTTTAATTAGGAGGAAAATATGAGTGCAGAAGCTAAACAAACCTTAGGCTTTCAAACGGAAGTCAAACAACTATTGCATATTATGGTGCATTCGTTATATAGCCATAAAGAAATCTTTTTACGTGAATTGATTTCTAATGCGTCAGACGCTTTAGATAAATTGCGTTTTGAGGCATTAGCCAATAATAAATTATATGGGAACGATCCAGAGTTAAAAATAACTGTGGAATTTAATTCAGAAGCGCGGACTCTTACCATTTCAGATAATGGTATTGGTATGACCAAGGATGAAGTTATCAATCATTTGGGTACGATTGCTCGTTCCGGTACTAAAGAATTTTTGGCATCGCTATCAGGGGATCAACAAAAAGATTCAGCTTTAATTGGTCAGTTTGGTGTGGGTTTTTATTCTTGCTTTATAGTAGCAGATAAAGTTTCTGTGCATACTCTGCGCGCTGGACATGAACCTAAAGATGCCGTGTTGTGGGAATCGGCTGGTGAAGGTGATTACACTATCGAGTTCTTGCCTAAAGAAACACGTGGTACTCAGGTTACCTTACATTTGAAAAAAGATGAAGGTGAGTTTTTAGACAACTGGCGCTTACGCCAAATTATTAATAAATATTCGGATCATATTTCTTTCCCAGTAGAAATGCGCAAGCCTCCAAAAGCGAAAACTGAGGAAGAAGAAAATAAAGAAGAAGAATCAACACCTGAAGTTGTTGAATATGAAAAAGTAAATAAAGCTACGGCGCTTTGGACACGTCCCAAGAGCGAACTTACTGATGAGGAATATAAAGAATTTTATCAGCATATTTCTCATGATTTTGGCGAGCCCTTGTTGTGGACCCATAATCGTGTGGAAGGCAAACTAGAATATACCAGCTTGTTATATATCCCTAGTCGTGCGCCATATGATTTATGGAATCGCGAACATAATTATGGTTTGAAATTATATGTGCAACGAGTTTTCATTTTGGATGATGTAGAACAATTTCTACCCAGCTATTTACGTTTTGTGCGTGGTATTATCGATTCAAATGATTTGCCATTGAATGTCTCTCGGGAAATTTTACAAAATAGTAAAGTTGTCGAGTCTATCAAGGGCGCTTTAACCAAGCGCGTGTTAGATGTGCTAGAAAAATTGGCGCAGGATGATCCGGAAAAATATGCTAAATTCTGGGATGAATTTGGCAATGTCATTAAGGAAGGCCCGGTAGAAGATTTTGTTAACCGTGAACGAATTGCTAAGTTGTTGCGTTTTGCATCAACGCACGACGATCAACCTACTCAACGCTGCTCGTTGGATGAGTATATTAGTCGCATGCGTGAAGGGCAAGAT
>JBIOEC010000280.1:0-1992 GCA_044445645.1 Gammaproteobacteria bacterium
AAATAACCGACACTGACTGTATCGCTCCATTCAAACTCACCTTGATCTGATTGCACTTCATTTAATAGAATTTTTAATAAGGTGGATTTTCCAATGCCATTGGGCCCTATTATGGCGCATCTGTCGCCCCGTTGAATGGTAAAAGTTACTTTTTTCAATAAGACTCTCTCATCGAATTTTTTATGGAGATCCTCTACTTTGACTACTGATTTACCAGAAGCTTTTTTCTGATGAAAATTAAAATAAGGCTTAAAAATATTAGAGTCCTTTATCTCAACCAATTCTATCTTATCTATCATTTTTTGTTTTGAAGCGGCTTGAGTGGCTTTACTGGCTTTGGCCCCAAAACGATCCACGAACCCCTGCAAGGCATCAATGCGTTTTTCCTGATTTTTCAATGCACATTGTTTCAGGCGGAGTCGTTCTTCTTTGGTGAAACAAAACTTGTCATAATTGCCCGGATAATCACCAATGGTGTCATAGTCAATATCAAGAATATTGGTAGCGACATTATTAAGAAAACCCCTGTCATGAGAAATAAAAATCAATAAGCCTTTGAATGATGTTTTTAAAAAAACCTCTAACCATGCAATAGATACAATATCCAAATGGTTGGTCGGCTCATCAAGTAACATGATATCGGGTTGCTGATAAAGCACTTGAGCCAACAACACACGTAATTTATAACCGCCAGATAAAGCACTCAGTGGACCGAAATGAAATTTTTCAGCAATACCCAGTCCAATCAATAAATTTTTTGCAGTAGATTCAGCTTCATAGCCACCCTGAGCCATCACTATTTCTTCTAATTCACTCAGGCGGTAACCGTCTTGTTCTGTAAAATCTTCTTTAGAATATAAGGCTTCTTTTTCAATCAATGCATCCCATAGCGTGGTATTGCCACGAATAACAACGTCTATAAGGCGATCGTCTTCATAACGAAAATGATCTTGTTTCAAAATCCCAATTTTAAGATTCTTTGCCTTTTCAACAGTGCCCTGAGATGCCTGTTCTTCACCGGATAAAACTTTTAAAAAGGTAGACTTCCCAGTCCCATTGGCACCGACAATCCCATAACGCTGTGTGGGTAATAAAATTAAATCAACATCTTGGAATAAGGATTTTGGTCCAAATACCATACTGATACCTCGTATATCTAACATTTATCTCATTCCCTCAAATACCGCATTATTGCACCCGCTCAAGATCGACAAGGCACACATTATTGACCAATAATAACACAGTTTTAAATGTATTGCACTGTTTTGTCTGAATAAATGAGAATTGAGACTTGCTGACAAATCATTGCATCTTTGTCCAAATCAATTGCTTGTGCTAGTATTATTTATTTTGGAAGCAACATAATGGCAGTTACTATTAAAAAACCTGATGAAATAGAAAAAATGCGTGTCGCAGGCAAGCTTGCAGGAGAGGTTTTGGAGATGATTGGTCCTTATGTTCAAGAAGGCATAAGTACCGATGAGTTAAACACTATTTGTCATGACTACATTGTTAATGTACAAAAAGCCATTCCAGCACCTTTAAATTATAATGGGTTCCCCAAATCTATTTGTACTTCGGTTAATCATGTGGTTTGTCATGGAATTCCAAGTAAAAAGATCTTAAAAAGTGGTGACATCATTAATATTGACGTTACCGTGATTAAAAATGAATATCATGGTGATACCAGCAAAATGTTTGTCGTAGGCCCTGCTTCCATCAAGGCAAAACATGTCATACAAATTGCCCATGATTGCTTGTTTATCGGCATTGATTTAGTGAAGCCCGGCGTTTATTTAGGCGATATTGGTTACGCCATCCAACAACATGCTGAAAAAAACCGTTGCTCTGTGGTGCGTGAATATTGTGGCCATGGCATAGGTCGTGTGTTTCATGAAGATCCCCAAGTATTACATTATGGTGTACCCGGAACAGGGATGAGATTAGAGGCAGGCATGACTTTCACCATAGAGCCTATGGTCAATATTGGGA
>JBIOEC010000281.1:0-1987 GCA_044445645.1 Gammaproteobacteria bacterium
GAATGACCCAGATGCAGATCTAACAATAATTATGCCTAATGAACCCAACCCAGAAAAAACTCACTTTGGCTATGAAAAAGTCACTGCTGAAGAAAAAACCTCGCGTGTACGTGATGTCTTTGATTCCGTTGCTAGCCGTTATGATATTATGAATGACCTAATGTCATTAGGCCTGCATCGAGGTTGGAAGCGGTATGCCGTGCAAAGTGCACAAATTGAACCCGGGCAAGCCGTACTTGATTTAGCTGGCGGAACTGGGGATATTACTGCACTCATTGCTAAACAACTGGGCAAAAGTGGCCATTTAGTTCTCGCTGATATTAATCACAATATGGTGATTCAAGGTCGCGAACGTTTATTAAATCAAGGTATTTGTCGTGTGGATTTTGCCATTGCTAACGCCGAGCAACTTCCTTTTCCTGATAACTATTTTCATCGGGTCACCATTGGTTTTGGTCTGCGCAATGTAACGCACAAAGAACTCGCATTACAAGAAATTTTACGAACTCTACGCCCCGGTGGCCGCTTACTAGTTTTAGAATTTTCCCGCCCAAATGCTTTACTCCAACCTTTATACGATACGTACTCATTCAAGCTATTACCCCAAATAGGACAATGGATCACCGGTGACCGAGAAAGTTATCAATATTTAGTTGAGTCTATTCGCATGCATCCTGATCAACCCCATTTAGCTGCAATGTTAAGTGACTGCGGCTTTTATAAAGTGAATTATGAAAATTTATGTGGTGGAGTGGTTGCCATGCATACCGGATATAAAATCTAAGGAATTTACATGTTTCACTTATTTGATCTCGCTTTATCCCCTTTAAATAAATTAGTTAATGCAACCTTGCAACTAGATCCAGAAAGCGCAGAAAAATTAATTCCGCTTGCGGGAAAAGTATTGGCGGTAGAATGGACTTCTTTAAATATGACACTTTACCTGTATGTTCTTACTGAAGGAGTGCGTTTTAGTTTTAAATATTCAGGAACCCCAGATACGACTTTAACCTCTAGCACGCCATTAGCCTTTATTCGTTTGTTGATGCAACCTGAAGTTAAGGGGCCTAGCAGTGACATAACGATTCAAGGAGATCCCCATTTTGCCCAAGATATACAAAGCATATTTTCGAATTTAGATATTGATTGGGAAGAACAGCTTTCAAAATTTGTAGGAGATGGCGCTACTTTTCATGTTTCCAAAGTGACTAAGCATTTACAAAGTTGGCTTAGCGACTCGCGGCAAAGTTTGCAAAGCAACACTACGGAGTTTCTCCAACAGGAAACCGCTCAATTACCACCACGAGCAGCCGTGGAAGATTTTTTGCGCGCAGTGGATCATTTGCGCAATGACGTGGAACGCGCTTCTGTGCGTGTAAAGCACATCGCCAAAGATTTCGAGGCTTTAAAAAGGAAATAATATGCAGCGCATCACTCAATGGATACGGCTGTGGCAAATTCAACGCGCTATTTTACGGCATAACCTAGTTGAAATTATATTACCGCGTCAGGCCTGGTTATCCCCTATCGTGATTTTAAGCAAAATGAATCCTTGGAGCTGGAAACGTGATAAAAGCTTATCCCGTGGCGAGAATCTTCGTTTAGCCTTGCAAGAACTAGGACCTTTTTTTATTAAATTTGGTCAACTGCTTGCCACTCGCCGCGACCTATTACCCGATGATATAGCCGATGAATTAAGTAAATTACAAGATCAAGTCGTACCTTTTACCGAACCCGATCCACGTACAGTAGTTAGTCATGCATTAGGTTTTTCCTTACAAGAAGTCTTATTTGATTTTAACCCACAACCACTAGCCTCTGCCTCGATTGCACAAGTGCATACTGCAACCTTAGCAGATGGCCGCGAAGTTGTAGTTAAAGTTTTGCGTCCCGGTATTGAAAAAATTATTTCACGCGATGTTTATCTGCTGAAAAACTTAGCCCGTAAATCCACCCGTTTTTTTGCGCAAGGCGCGCGCTTGATGGC
>JBIOEC010000282.1:0-1968 GCA_044445645.1 Gammaproteobacteria bacterium
CGCTACAACCATTAAGCTTAGTGCAAGATTATCGACTAGCAAGTGATTTCTAGGCAAATTTATTAATATTTTTTCATTAGCTTGCCAAAAAAATTCTTGAGTGTTTACAATTTTTACATCAAAGTTTTTTCCTAAAACATACATTCGTACATCTTGTGTTTGCGCAGTTTGATAAACACTATTAGGCATTTCGCGTCCGCATACCACAGGAATTCCTGTACGCATAATACCTGCTTTTTCATAACCTATTTTTTCACAGGTTTCACCTAGCCAAGCTTGGTGATCTAAATCGACTGTGGTAATCACGGCAATATCAGGATCAATAATATTTACGGCGTCTAAACGTCCGCCCATGCCTACTTCTAAAATCACTAAATCCAAGTTTTGTTGTTGAAAGATTAATAGTGCCGCTAAAGTCGTAAACTCAAAATAAGTTAAAGAAATATTTTCACGCGCTTGTTCAATCTTTATGAATTGTGCACATAAATCTTTTTCGGCTACTGGAATTCCATTAATTAAAATGCGTTCGGTAAAATGCCATAAATGCGGTGAGCTATAAGCGCCTACTCGATAACCTGCTTGCTGATAAATCGCAGCTAGTGCTGCAACGCAGGATCCTTTCCCATTGGTACCGGTTACCGTAACAACTTTGGTGGCAGGATGTTGAATATTTAATTTATCGGCAACCTTTTTTACCCGCTCTAATCCTAAATCAATTGCTTGTGGGTGCAACGTCTCTAAGTAGGAAAGCCATTCGGGTAAAGTCGTTAAAGCCATATTTACTTATGCGTCAACTTCGCCAATAAACGGGCAATAGTGTTGCGCATTTCACGACGGTCGGTAATCATATCCACAAACCCATGGGTTAACAAAAATTCACTTTGTTGAAAACCACCGGGTAAAACTTGGCGCACTGTCTGCTCAATAACCCGAGGTCCTGTAAAACCAATCATGGCTTTCGGTTCAGCAATGGTAATATCGCCGAGCATTGCCAAGCTGGCAGTTACGCCCCCATAAGTAGGATCCGTTAAAACGCAGATATAAGGTAATCCAGCCGCACTCAATTTGGCTAATGCCGCACTGGTCTTGGCCATTTGCATCAGTGATAATACCGATTCTTGCATACGCGCACCACCACTGGTAGCAAAGCACACAAAAGGGATACGTTGTTTAATCGCCTCTTCTACCCCGATCACAAAGCGCTCACCTACTGCAGTCCCCATTGAACCGCCAATGAAACTAAACTCAAATGCAACGGCAACTAGCGCAATACCTTTAACTGCACCCTGATAGACAATTAGCGCTTCTTTTTCACCCGTATGCTTTTGCGCAGATGTAACACGATCTTTATATTTTTTGCTATCTTTAAACCTCAAAGGATCGCCAGACACAATATCTTTAGCCAGCTCTTGACGCTGCTCACTATCGAGAAACAAATCCAGCCTTTGCCGTGCGGATAAACGGATATGAAAATTACACTTAGGACAAACTTGGACATTATTTTCCAGATCTTTACTATACAAAACTTCATTACACCCAGGACAGGTAATCCATAAACCTTCCGGAAAGGCTTTTTTCCTGTCAGTGGTTTCTGTACGAATTTGTGGAATAATCTTCTTTAGCCAGCTCATATTTAGACCTAATTATTAGGGGGTTATAGCATAACGGATCTGGCTAACTATGGCAAATAGCCACTCCCCCCACCAGTACTTTTCATTTTGAATGGCAAAAGTCTTTCGAGCAATTTAGAGCAAGTTATCGGGCCCATTTGGAATGTATGCCTTAGGTCTAGAACAAGGAATGATGCGGGTTTTCTAGAGGCAAAGGAGGTAGCGGCATGTTGCTACCTTGCATTATATTCAGGTTCCTATAAGCTTCTTTGTCAAAATAAAAATTTTCCAATATAAATTTAAAACCTTTGGTTATATGTAGATATAAAGAATAACATTTGTTTAGAAAGAAAATATA
>JBIOEC010000283.1:0-1960 GCA_044445645.1 Gammaproteobacteria bacterium
ACATACTGGAGTAAGCCGTAATTAGATTGGGTGCTGTCCTCAAAATAACTGTAGTTCCAAATTCTTGTAGAACTGCCAGACTGAGGATAGGTTTTTACAGATTGAATGATCCGACCTGCAGGCTCAATGAGATTTGTCGTAGTTGATTCAGGTGCGCTGATAATCGTAGGTATGTTATACGTATTCGTTGCGCCATTTGAGAGGTTTCCATAAGTATAGGTCGTAGTTCTATCCAAAGAAGAACCAGTTGCTTCTTCAAAAGTTGCTACCCGATTTAAATCGTCATAAGTAAAGTGGGTATGAATGCCGTTTGCATCGTAGATATCTGTGACATGATTTTGATTCACATCCATGATTTCTTGGCTAACAGGTACTTTATTGTAGGTGATACATGGAAAACCTGAAAAATTATAAAACACCAAAGGACTAGAGGCATTTCCAGAGACAGTGTAGGATCCAGCACTCGATGTAGGCGCTAATCTCGCATTTGTCGTGAATGTATAATTATATGACCAACTACCACCTGTATTATTAACACCCCCGATAATGCCAGTACGTGCAGTTGACAGTACATTGTTTGATGATTGGAAAGGTTTATAGGAATCTTTTAGCATTGTCCAACCACTTCCACCTGGAGCAGTTTGATAATCCCAATGTATTTGTGAATTTCTTGCATTGTCATACGCATCTGTTAAAACAGGTACTTGGTATTGCGCTCCATAAAAATTTTGAATTGCCCCTCCCATTTGAGAGTTTACGCCAATCTCAGCGGCTGAAAGCGCAGCAGTTTGATTATATGCATATAATTCCTGCCCATATGTATTAGTCGCGCTGGTTAGCGCATAGTACCGCTCATTTAATCCATCCTGAAAATTAGTCCAATTTGAGACTTGATAAGTATAGGAAACGGCTTGACGATCTGGTAACGCAGGTTGCCCATTTTGGGCGCTGAGAACAACGCCATTTACTACACTTCTTACTGCATTACCATCCATATAAAGCTGGCGTGTCAATGTTAATAAATGACCACGATTATCCGCTACAGCAAGCAACCCAATACCACCCCAAGTTTCATAACTTAGACCCAATATACGACCATCAGGATAGATTACCCGAATCATCTTATAAACACCTGCTCCCCCGATAGAAGCTTGATATTGAAATTGATAGATGATGCCGTGGTTATTCACATAAAAAGAAAGTTGATTGAGATTTACTGATGCAACTTGGTTCCCCGAACCACCAGGACCAACGGCTGAAGTGGGTGCATTAGTAATAACCAATTGCCGATCACGATGATCTGTTGACATAGAACCAGATCGATCACCTGTATTACTCGACCAAATATAATTCCCATTGCCTTTAGCAATATAGCTGGTTTCAAATATCAAAGGGGTGGAAGAAAAAATACGTTGGACACTGCTCACTAGTTGCGTCGTCGTGGTGTAAACGACCGGCGGAGCCTTACCTTGGGCTATTTGTTGCTGCCTGATCTGAAGAAAGGCTGTTACTTGTTGGGAAGTCAAAGGCGTATTGTTGCCAGGAGAATAGTAATTTATATTTCCAGACCCTAGCGAAAGAATATAATAAGTATCGTCCTTATCACCCGGTAGTCGTAAACGCATAATGACGCTTTTACCATCACCGCCTGGTTCAACAAACACATAATTATTATAATTATCAGTCCACCCACCAATAGACTTTTGTCCATTGGTCATATCATCAACACGATTAAAGTTATAGCCTAATGTCGTTTCATAATGCCTAGTGTATGGTAACGCACCAGTAATATCTGTTTTATCGTACTCGGCCTCATCACTTAACAAATCTCGACCTACTGTACAACTCTCGGTATTCGGCAACTGAGCTGCTTTATATTGGGACTCCCCGGCATCTGCAAAAGCGTGATTTATCGTCAGAAAACTTAAGATTGCTATGAAGATATAGGTGAGAACTACTG
>JBIOEC010000284.1:0-1944 GCA_044445645.1 Gammaproteobacteria bacterium
ATATGAGTATGAACGCTCTTATGCGGTTCTTCTGCTATTAACATCGTGACACTTGCACCTTGGGGATCATAATCTTGGCGTGCAATGTTTAAAATGGTTGCGCCTACAATTTTCGTAACATCGGTTAAAATTTGAGTTAACCGCTCTGCATTGTAGACTTCATCGATATATTCAATATATTCCCGACGATGCTGCTCGGTAGCAGCGTAACAAATATCATAAATATTGAAACTTAAGGTTTTGGTTAAATTATTGAAACCATGCAACTTTAGCTTATCTAGCATGCGACACCTCTCACCAGTGGGGGATGATAAATCATTTGTACCACATTACCATCCGGATCTTCACAATAAAAACTCCGTGCTCCGTCACGATGTGTACGTGGCTGGTTTTTAATAACCACCCCTTGTTCCACAAAAAACTCATGCCAACGATCAACTTCTTCGGGACTGGCTAAAATAAAGCCCAAATGATCCAACCGTTGGTGGGCGTCCATTTTAAATCCTGCAGGCGCTTTATGCAATGCTAAATTATCACTGCCTGAGGTTAAGTATACATTATCAGGATCGGGCTGCCACTCAATGGTCATACCGAGTAAATCATGATAAAACCTAAGACTTGCTGCTAAGTCTTGAACGTGAAATGCAATATGATGCATACCAAGCGTGTTTGAAGGTCTGGGCATATTCTTAATCCAATCCTCTCAATCTAATTCACTAGGAGCATTCTGCAAGTAGTAATCCAAAGTTTTACGTAGACCTGTATCAAAATCAACTGTAGGTTGCCAGTCCAGATATTGCAGAGCATTATGGATAGCAGGTGTACGCGTTAGTACATCTTGGTAGCCTTGACCATAATATTCTTGGGCTTCAACTTGTAAAATACGGGTATTTTCCGCTTGGGTTTTATACTTGGGATAAGTTTTGATCGTTTCCACCACGAGCTGGGCTAATTCTGCTACTGATAAATTTGCCTGTGGATTACCGAGATTGAAAATCCGGCTGTCTGCGCATCCATTTTGATTTTCAATGATTTTCAATAACCCTGCAATGCCATCATCGATATACGTAAAACAACGGCGTTGTTGACCGCCATCTACTAACTTGATATCACGCCCGTGCAACACATTACTCACAAACTGGGTTAACACGCGTGAACTGCCTTCTTTGGGCTCAAACATATTATCTAATCTTGGACCATACCAATTAAAGGGTCTAAATAAAGTATATTGTAATTGTCCTTTCATTCCATAAGCATGAATGACCCGATCCAACAATTGTTTACTGCAAGAATAAATCCATCTAGGTTTATTAATCGGCCCTAATACTAGAGAGGAAGTTTCTTCATCAAACTCGGGTTCTGAACTCATGCCATAAACTTCTGACGTGGATGGAAATACCACACGTGTACCATAACGCACACATAAACGCACAATTTCCAAATTGGCTTCAAAATCTAATTCAAACACGCGCAAAGGATCTTGCACATATATCACTGGAATAGCGATCGCAACGAGCGGTAATACCACATCACATTTCTTCACATGATATTCAATCCATTCACGATTAATAGTAATATCGCCTTCTAAAAAGTGAAAACGTTCATGCTCCAACACATTTTCCAATTTATTCGTCGCCATATCCATGCCATAAACTTCCCAATCGGTCTTATTTAATATAGATTCGGTTAGATGGCTGCCGATAAATCCGTTCACACCTAAAATTAGTATTTTTTTACTCATTACCTTTACTCTCTATCTTATATTTAGTTATATGTTAAAAACTTTTTTCATCGCAAAAATCACGTCATCTTGCTGCGCCTCAGTAAGATCGGGAAATAATGGCAAACTTACAATATGATCGCCCACATACTCAGCTGTAGGGAAATCGCCGCGTTGCCATCCATACCGTTCCCGATAATAGGAATACAAATGTACCGCTTCAT
>JBIOEC010000285.1:0-1938 GCA_044445645.1 Gammaproteobacteria bacterium
GGCAGGTACCGCTCAAGGCGTGACTGCATTGCAAATGGATATCAAAATCGACGGTATCACTGAAGAAATTATGAGTGATGCGTTACATCAAGCGAATGATGCTAGATTGCATATTTTAAATATCATGAATAATACGATTACTGGCCACAGACAAGAAATGTCTGCTTATGCGCCGCGTATCCTCAACATGAAAATTTCTCCAGACAAAATTCGCGATGTCATTGGTAAAGGCGGTGTCACTATTCGCGCCCTAACTGAAGAAACCGGTACAGTTGTTGATATCAGCGATGATGGTCAAGTACGTGTTGCTGCTGCTGATTTAGCCGCTTGTGAAGAAGCAATACGTCGTATTGAGCTTCTGACGGCAGAAGTCGCTGTTGGTGAAATTTATGAAGGCACAGTGGTTAAGTTAGCTGATTTTGGCGCATTCGTTAGTATTCTGCCAGGTAAGCAAGGCTTAGTGCACATTTCACAAATTTGCAAAGAACGCGTCGAAAAAGTAACGGATAAGCTTGCAGAAGGCCAAGTTGTTACAGTCAAAGTGCTTGAAATTGACAAGCAAGGTCGTATTCGTCTTACCATGAGAGATATTGAAATTGCTTAAATAAGAAAAGCAGGGTGTTCTGCCAAAATGCAAACACCCTGCTAGTTTTAAGAGTATTTGTTCACTAAGCTCAAAAATTCCGCTCTAGTTCGTCTATCTTTGCGAAATCTTCCAACCATCATAGATGTTGTCATCACAGAATTTTGTTTTTCAACGCCGCGCATCATCATACATAAATGCTTAGCTTCAATAATAACGCCCACACCAGAAGCACCCGTGATTTCTAACACGGTATCCGCAATTTGTTTAGTCAATCTTTCTTGAACTTGTAAGCGGCGGGCAAACATATCCACAATTCTAGCGATTTTAGAGAGTCCGATAATTTTGCCTTGGGGCAAATAGGCTACGTGACATTTGCCGATAAAGGGAAGTAAATGATGTTCACACAAAGAATACAGCTCGATATCTTTAACGATAATCATTTCATCGTTATCCGTTTCGAATAAAGCCCCATTTACAATTGTTTCTACAGATTGCTCATAGCCATGCGTTAAAAATTTTAACGCTTCAGCAGCACGCTTAGGCGTGTCACGCAAACCATCTCTGTTGGTGTCTTCGCCTAACGCTTCAATAATTTTTTTGAAATATTTTTCCATTTTTATACCAATTTAACCCGGCGGCCAAGACATTCTACGTCCACCTAATAAATGCAGGTGAATATGAAATACGGTTTGTCCAGCGCCAGCATTACAGTTCATAACAATACGATAGCCTTGCTCAGCAATATTAAATTGTTTAGCCAACATTTTGGCAGTTTGAGCCATATGGCCAAGCAATGCATTATCTTCAATGCCAAGTTCATTTAAGGTAGGAACATGCTTGTGCGGAATAATTAATACATGATAAGGGGCTTGAGGATTAATGTCGTTAAACGCCACCACAAACTCATCACGATAAATGATCTCTGCAGGCAAGGTTCCATCCGCTACTTTGCAAAATAAACAATCCATGATAGCTAGCCTCCTACTTATTAAGAGGCCGTAGTCTAAAGTTTTCTGGACTAAGATGCCAGTATTTTGTTCGTTTTTTATTCAGAAATACCTGTCAAAGAATGCTACTATAATAAAAATAGCTTAGGAGATAGGGCATGAAAATTCTAATAGTTGGCGGCTCAGGGACTCTGGGGCAAGCTGTAGTTAACGAACTCAAGGATAGGCACACTATCATCGTAGCCGCTCACTCGCATGGCGATATACGGGTAGATATTAAAGATCCCTCTTCTATTGAGCATATGTATAGAAGCATTGGAGATTTTGATGCCGTTGTTTCAACGGTGGGTAAAGTCAATTTTGGTGATTTAGCCAGTATGACCATGGATGATTATTATGTGGGAC
>JBIOEC010000286.1:0-1930 GCA_044445645.1 Gammaproteobacteria bacterium
ATTCGACGTATAATCATCAGCTGTTTAAAAAAATAATAACGTTATGGCCACTTCCTTACATTTAACCTTCTCACGCGATGAATGGAGCTGTTTTCGCTCCGACACGCCATTGATACTCACAGAAACTGAACTGGCTGAGTTACGTGGCTTTAATGAAAATATTTCCCTCGATGAAGTCGCCGATATTTATCTACCGCTAGCACGCTTAATCAACTTGTATGTAGCGGCCGCGCAAGACTTGCATAAAGTCAGCAGCCAATTTTTGGATACTCAGGTTGCCAAGGTTCCTTACATTGTAGGCGTTTCTGGCAGTGTAGGCGTGGGGAAAAGCACAACCTCACGGATTCTGCAGGCACTGCTCTCGCGGTGGCCCAATTCAAATCGCGTAGAATTAGTTACCACCGATAGTTTTTTATATCCTAATGCAGTTTTAGAAGAACGCGGACTTATGGAACGCAAAGGATTCCCAGAAAGTTTCGATCGTCAACGCTTTATGGAGTTTTTATTTGCAGTGAAATCCGGTACTGCTGCGGTAAATATTCCTGTATACTCCCATGAATATTACGATATTGTACCTAATGAATTTAAGACCATCACGCAACCGGATATTCTCATTGTAGAAGGCTTAAATATTCTACAAGCTTCATTAGTACCGCGTAAAAATGTACCCAAAATTTTTATTTCTGATTTATTAGATTTTACTATTTATGTGGATGCACCACTTGAAATCATTGAACTATGGTATTTAGAGCGCTTTATGGCTTTCCGCGCGCAAGCCATCAACCGACCTGATTTATTTTTTCATCGCTTTGCGCTGTGGCCGGATGAAAAAGCTTATACATTTGCTAAAAATATTTGGAAAACCATCAACGAAACTAATTTATTGCAAAATATATTGCCTTACAAATATCGTGCGCGTCTAATATTAGAAAAAACCCTGGATCATAAAATTAAACAAGTTAGGCTACGGAGATTATAGTGTCGCATTATCAAACCGACGTGCTCATTATTGGCAGCGGTGCTGCAGGATTAAGTTTAGCTTTGCGCGTAGCGCCTAATTTGCAAATTGCAATGATTTGTAAAAATGAATTAGGCGAAGGCAGCACCTATTATGCCCAAGGCGGTGTAGCAGCAGTTATGGCTGAAGAGGATACACTAGAATCTCATGTAGAAGATACACTCATTGCGGGCGCAGGGTTATGTGATCGTCAAGCAGTAGAGTTCACTGTTGCGCATGCTCAAGAATGCATCCAATGGTTAGTGGATCAAGGCGTCGCTTTTACGCCTAGCGAAGATCCAACTAGCGCAATTCCATTTCATCTCACCAAAGAAGGTGGACATAGTCATCGTCGGATTATGCATGTTGCGGATGCTACCGGCCGTGCAGTCTCAGACATCCTGGTTGCCAAACTGCGTCAGCAAACCAATATCACTTTATTTGAAGATCACATGGCTATCGATTTATTGATTCGCGATAATCGCTGCTGCGGGGCTTATATCTTTAACTGCAAAACTAATAAGATTGATACCTTCAGCGCGCGCTGCGTGGTACTTGCAAGTGGTGGTGCTAGCAAGGTATATATGTACTCTACTAACCCGAACGTATCCAGTGGCGATGGTATTGCAATGGCGTGGCGTGCTGGATGTAGTGTCGCGAATATGGAGTTTAATCAATTTCACCCAACTTGCTTGTATCATCCACAAGCTCGCACGTTATTATTGACAGAAGCCATTCGTGGGGAAGGTGGAAAATTACGCTTACCCGATGGCAGTACTTTCATGGAACGTTTTGATCCCCGTGCGGAATTAGCACCGCGTGATATTGTCGCGCGCGCCATCGACTATGAAATGAAACGATTAGGTATTCCTTGCGTTTATTTAGATATTAGCCACAAATCAGCAAAATTTATTAAAAGCCACTTCCCTACCC
>JBIOEC010000287.1:0-1928 GCA_044445645.1 Gammaproteobacteria bacterium
CTATTATTACTAACGTTATATTACTGAGTAGCAGTGGATACAGCGCATACAATTACTATTGCGGAATCTTTTTTTTAGGGATAGGTACTGGATTGTGGGCGTTAACCGTCACAACTACCGCAGAGCAATTTGGTACTGATATTCGTGCTACCGTGACTACGTCCGTTCCAAATTTTGTCAGGGTAATGGTTATTCCATTAACGATGGCTTTTCAATTTTTGCAAACCTATTTTAGCGTTCAGTATGCTGCACTTATTATTATCTGCATGACTTTAGTATTTGCACTTATCGTTTTATATAGCCTAAACGAAACCTTTTACCGTAATTTGGATTTTTATGAAGCCAAAAATTAGAATACCGAAATATCAATGCTTTGAGTATGGATTATACTTTTTTCAAAAAACAGGTTTTTAGTACCAGATTTTTGATTTTTTCAGCACGGCACTCAACTTCCTCGATATTAGAGGTCAAATGTATACCCTTGATTATGGTTCCTCTTTTTAGAGTAACAGAAGTACCTTTAACTTTTAAATCTTTAATGAGTTGCACAGAATCTCCTTCGTTAAGAGTATTTCCGTTGCTATCTTTTACATCCATAATTTTATTCCTTATATAATGTGATTGCAGTTTATGCTTTTTCCTCACGCTCCATAGCAATTCCTTCCAGTTCTTTAATGCGAGCCTTTAAAGATAAAGTGGCATACTCATTGCCTTTGCTATCGCGTAATGCATATTCTAATTGTTTAATAGCGCCACGGTAGTCTCCATAGAGCACTAAAATATCAGCGCGCGTTTGGTAGGCTTCTATTAAATGGCTACTCTTGCCCTGTGCTTCAGCGAGCATGCCGAGGGCTTGGATATGTTCAGGGTTACTGCGGATAAATCGTTTTAAAATCTCTCGGGCTTTCGCGTGTTCATCATTAGTCATGAGCGCATCTGCATAAGCAAGGAGTGCTGCTTGATTATTGGGTGAAGACAAGTAGGTGGCATTTAATAATTTAATTGCCTCGGTCTTTTGTTGATTTTTGCTTAATATATCAGCTTCAGCCAAACGATAAAAAATATTCTGGGGATCGGCTTTACGCAACACAGACACTTGATCGTATGCTGCCTGATATTTCGCACTCCGTGTAAGACCAAGCACATAACCATAGCGGAGTGCTGCGGCTTCATTCCCTTTGGCTTTTGCTAATTTGGTTGAATATTCTTCCGTTATACGACGCGTATCATGTTGATGTAGAAAATCCACACGCGCTTTTACTAAATAAAAATTCAAACTGTTTTGATAGGTTTTGGGAGCATATTGTGAAGCACGATGTTGCGAATCGGCAATCCGTGATTCTGTCACTGGGTGAGTGCTTAAAAATTCTGGCAACTTATATTGTACATAACGATTGGCTTCCCACATCCTGCCGAAAAAATCGGGCATGGCTTGTGGGTCGTAACCACTGTTGTACAGTAACTCCATACCTAGTCGGTCGGCTTCTTCTTCATTTTCACGGGTAAAATTAATGGCACCTTGCTGCGCACCGGCCATGGTTGCGGTTAGTGCACCCATACCCGCTTCTGGATTCTGTGAGGCGACAAGAACAGAACCTAATATGGCTGCAAGGGTAGGAAGCAATTGTTGCTGAGAACGCTCAAACATCCGGGCTATATGCCGTTGAGTGACATGCGTCATTTCATGCGCGACTACGGCCGCTACTTCCCCTTCATTTTTGGCCGCTGCAATTAAACCGGTATGTAAGCCAATATAACCACCTGGCAATGCAAAGGCGTTGATGGCGCCATTTTGCACAATGAAAAAAGTAAAGGGTTGCTGAAAGTGCGCTTGCGTGCGCATGGGTGCAGTAAGCTGTTGCAGGTAATTATCAATTAAGGGGTCATAATAAGTTAATTGGTAGTAACGTATTTGCTCCATATAGGAG
>JBIOEC010000288.1:0-1917 GCA_044445645.1 Gammaproteobacteria bacterium
GCCTGCCATTTCATCAATTGATTCCTTCTAATTCTGGTAGTAATAAATCTATTAGATAAAATGACTCTTGATTCTTAAAAGAAAACTCAGCACACCTAACCCAAAGTACGCCATGAACAGCAGGCAGGTATTTTTTAACCCAATAAAATTCAATACATTGTTGGTTTACAGGATAACAAGTCATGTTCACCCTATGAACATCGCTGTTATCAAAAATTAAATTTCTGATGGATTCTTGCTGTAAGCGATTAAAAAACTGTGGCTCCAAAGCATGACATTTTTGAGGAATAACCGTTCTTGCGTACCAACATGCAACACCCCTGCTTTTCATAATAATTTCGCGTTGAAATACAGGTTCATCCTGATTAAGAATGTACTTATCCCACCAGGTTGGATTGATCCAATGTTGTACTAAAAGTTTTAACTCAATGTCCCTATTAATCAGTTTTAATTTATCGGTTAAAGAATCTTGATGGTTTATCCATGGCAAAAGTAATTTTGGTTCTTTTACCTTTGCTGTATAAAGTGCACTAACGTTGATATGCATCAATTAAACTTGACCTTAAGTGAGTGAATAAGCCATATTTATGAGCTTATGTGATGTTTGAAAAGGTATTATACCATGCCTAAATGGCTATTTATTTATTTTGAGAGCCCTTTAGCCTGATTCTGCCCAGCCTATTAAGTACAAGAACCACCTCTACTTTAGTCTGAATATTCGTTAACCTAAATTGGCCATTGCTTATTGCGGTAATGGGGTTGTTTGACACTATTATTTTACGAGGGGAGTTGATGCCAGACCAAGCTACAATCCAGTGCGGGTGATGCCATTGCCATTGATACAGTAACTCCTTTTCATTGGTTTTTTTGCTAAGTCGGGTTAAGGTCATTCCTTTAGACCAATTAAAATTGGGATCTAATGCTGAAAGACAAACTGGATTTCCTAAGACAATCGCTTGTATTTTGGCATATTGAACTGCCGATCTAATTTCATCCGTCAATGTTTGCTGTTCGTTTTTGTCCATCAAATAGCTGGTGGAGGCAACACCAAGAAAGGCTAAGGTAGCAAACAAAATCATTGTGAACAGAAGTTCGATCAGTGTAAATCCTTTTATTTCCATAGGGATGCCTTTTGACTTTGGGGCTTAAATGACTATTTCACGTACCTTTGACAAAGTTCAAAACAGACAGAAGATCATTAAAAACTTTTCGCTTCTCAGCAGGATTATGAAGCAAGTGATCCAGGTTGAAATTCGACAATATAGGACACTGCAGATTTAATTCTTGTGCTAAATGAGTTGTATCGACACCCAACGTTAATACGGCTAACGGCGTTGCATTCGCCAATACAACTTGATGCATCTTTAAATGGGCCGTCTCCGGGTTGATGTTGTCCACACAGATCATTAATAGCTCGCTTTCATCTAAAGCAACAAAAGCCATCATTCTTTTTAATAAGATTTGCGCCTTTTTACTTTGATTTGACAGGCTAAAAACCACCAGCTTAAGCGTATTTTGAGCTTCGCCAAGGCAACTTGCACCCTGGCCCCTAGTTATCCATGGCGTAATTCCGAGTTGATTTAAATAATAAAGAGACCGTTCATTGTACATAGAGATCCTTGAACTTGGGAGCCAAACGACTTGACAGCCCAGGGCCGTCCCATTTAAATCGCACTGACTCAGAGAGACATGGCTGGTTTTTCATCGTTTTCTGAATCAAGCCCCAAGTCATCATAATATACCTCTTCAACTGCTGTTTGCATAGGCTCACAAACTTGGCGTAAAGAGTTACATAATTTTACCGCAGACTCGGTATCGGCTTTGTTTAATAGCGTCAATACATGCAAGCCTTGTTGTCGGTTCAAATTCCATTGCCCGTAAAACTCGGGTTTAAAAAAAGCAACATCACTATAAAGC
>JBIOEC010000289.1:0-1916 GCA_044445645.1 Gammaproteobacteria bacterium
CTCCTATATGTTACTCCCTCGTTTTTTTACTGGTTTCCATATCACGCATTTACGTCCGCAGAAGATATCTATCGTCTTGAAAATCTTGTAGCCAATAATGTTAAAGCTTTTCACAAAGTTGAATCGCTATTGCCCCGTGTTGTAAGAGGATTTCTTGTCGCTCCTTTATTTGCTGTCTTACCAACGTTTTTATACAATCTCGGATTTAAAGTTTCAGCCCTGCCAGCACTGATAATGGATACAGCAATGTCATCTCTTCCGATTGCCTACGTTGTCGCTTTGCTGTTTGGCGTGCCATTATTTTTGCTATTACGTAAAATCAAATTATTTAACTTGACGTCCACTCTGATTAGCGGGGTAGTCCTAAGTCTACTACCTATCCTCTTATTAGCTCCGAAGGCCATACCCCGTATTGTAGAAAGAGGGGATGCATTTTACCTGTGCATGCTTGCAATGAATGGACTGCTTTCCTCTTTCGTTTTCTGGTTGTCTATTGGCATTAAAAACAAACCGATAAATGGAAAATAATTTACGACTTATTGCTGGCATAACGATCCTCATCGCTGCAGCTATAGTCTGGCTGACCTATCTCTATGAAAGCGGTAGAATCGGACCTCGATTACGCAAATATTTTCACATAAGCCTCTCTATTGCAATATTCTCTTTTGTACTTTACGTTTTATTTTGCAGTGGCTCAACGAGACTCTTATATCTCAACCTCTTTTCCATAGTTACTTTATATATTCTTGAAGGAGTTATTAATAAATATCGAAGATTAACAAGATTTGGTTCTCGCATGCTTGTTCTAATAGTTGTAGTTGGTAGTTCGATTTGTTCGAACCTTTATACGGCTTCTGAAATCATTATAAATGGGGCAGCTTATTTCGTAGCGAGCGTGTGGTATTATTCTTCTGACGACGAAAATGAACAAACGAGTAGTTAATATAATTTAAAGAAAATGACGTCGAATGCAACGGGCGGGTCGGTTGCGTAGTACAGAGGAAAATCCGACACAATGATCTCAACCGCCGCCGTTGCGAGGGTCGCAAAAAGCGCGCTCCTCACGTCGGCTTTAGATTATAAGAATTGGATATGGATTTAGACATTTCACAATGTACTGAGGATTATTTCTCACCACGTAAAAAAAGCCGATGACGCTCAGGGAGGCCGGTGTTGAGCGGCTATTAAATCGCCGCGTTCTAACGTGGTTTAGTAAAGGATCATACGGGACTGGTGGCACGGGCTTTTTCGCTCTACGCTTGGCGGCCCAAAATGACTACCCAAAAGAATGGCTGATTTTAACGCTATGGGGGTCCGCTGACTGGCTCTTATTAGACGGTGCCGAATTGAGGGTTCAGTATTCCACACCAAAATTGCATTGTGTCTCGTTATTAAATTGGGCTGGACGCAAATTAGGCAAAACGAGCTACTATACGCTGTTTCCACTCATCGTGATGTGTCAATATGCATCATTTCTTTTAAGACCTTTTTATGATAGTTCCTGGCGAAAAATAAAAGGTTCGGAAATTAGCAAAGTAGTCATTTCCGAAGATTCATCAAGCATCTCACTTCAAAAAGGTAAAATCACCCACACATTAGAAATACCACAAATAGGGCCTGCACTTCCTTCTGGTGAAAAATGGGTAATTAAAGCAAATCACTTAGATGCGGGGGTGCTCTCGAAATCTGGTAAAATTTATTGCTAGAATAGGGTCCAACGAGTCGTTACACGCCAACCGCTACTCGCGTGTGAGCTAGTCGTTCATTTGCACTTTTCACCTAGTATTCTGCATTGAAATTTATTCAACAAGGCTGCAAGATAGTAGGTGTAGGTGTCAATATCTACCTCCGCGGCACGATACTACTTTACAGATTGAAGTTAACCCGCCGGACTACAAAAACCCTTTTTGAAGTGC
>JBIOEC010000290.1:0-1894 GCA_044445645.1 Gammaproteobacteria bacterium
ATAGATGTCATTTACCACTCAGGTGCCCTAGTTAATTTTGTTTATACCTATGAACAACTTCAGGAAACGAATGTAGAGGGAACGCAAGAGGTAATTCACCTGGCGACCACTGAGTTTTTAAAACCAATACACTATGTTTCAACGGTTGCGGTCTTTACACAAAAAAATCACAAGGAACTAACAGAGATTAACGAACACACCAGTATCGATCAACCCGGATTGTTACTTGGTGGTTATGCGCAGACTAAATGGGTTTCTGAACAACTCATGCAACAGGCCAAAGCTCAAGGCTTGCCCATAACGATATATAGACCCGGACGTATTAGTGGCGATACCTCATCTTTTATCCTAAATAAAGAGGATTTATTTGCCCGCAGTATTATTGGCAACATTAACCTTGGCGCTATGCCAGAAGCTAAAATTGGTATTGATTTAACACCGGTAGATTATGTGAGTAAGGCGATTGTTTCTCTGTCACTAAATAAAACAGCACAGGACAAAACCTTCCATCTTCTTCATAATAACAGGCTAATTAGTAACGAATTTTCTGCAGTGTTATCGGATCTTGACTATCCAGTTGCCTTGATTGAATACAAAGAATGGCGTAATCGCCTGATACAAGCGGCATTAAATCTGGAAAATAATCCCTTATTGCCCTTGCTACCACTTTTTGCAGAAGATGCACTAGAGGAACAAAAAGAAATAAACCGCCAAGTAATCGCACCAGGACAAGCCCCTTTTTCTTGTATGGAAACATTAAAATTGATCCCAGAAGATATAAAACAGATATTAATCGAGCCTAAAGAGTTATTGGCCTTCTATATAAAGCAATTACACAAAGAGGGTTTAATACAACAAAAAATTATCTCTAAGGGGAATTAGCACAGGAATCTAGCCACTAGGGGACATTTTAGAAGTCCCTCCAAGATGCCTGTGTCACAATTAATTAGTTATTAAGCGCTTCTAAAGTATTCAGATTGGACTACAATGACAGCCATATCAATTGATATGGCTGTCATTGTAATTATTCGTAAACAGTTTGTCTTAGGTAGCTCGTGCTTATTTTAAATAACATACTGATAATTATGACCAAGTGTATGAAATACAGGTAGGGCTTGTCCCCGTGCCTCCACAAGCCGAAGATGATGTAATATAGTTTGAGTCAGAGGGCACGCTATAACCAAGACACATCATGTATAATGGATTGTTTGCGTTTTGGAACCAAAGAAACCCACCACTGCTTGCGTTTACATTAACGTAATTCGCTGACTTCCAGTTTGGTCCACTAAGACCATCATCCATAGTAATAATACTGGTGGCATAGGGTGTACTTGTCTGATAAAGCGTTGCTGGTGTCCCATTTGAATTAAGTATTTCACAATGGTATCCAGTAGACGAAGCTAAGTTGGCGTTTAGATAAAGAAATAGTGATGCACCAGTCCCAAAATTATTACCCGCATTAACTACCTCTGTTAATTTAAATACTACAACCCCATTATTCAGATATGGTAATGGAACCCCCGTTAATTGTGGTACTTGGCCTATTGTAAAAATTTTATCGCATGTTGTTAACGCAGGAGCCGTTGTGCAATCTGGCGCACACCCGCTGGCACTATCCAATGTTTGGCCTGTTGGACATAATGAAGACCAGTTAATGGCAGAACTGCTAGCGCTATTAGGGGTAAAATTAGATGTGACCCAACTTTTTACCCAGTCTTGTGAGGCAGGATTAGGTGCTGCCATTATAATGGCAGGCGAAAACAATGCTATGCATACAACATGAGGCCATTTTAATCTTATTTTCATTGATTACTCCTTTAAACAGTGTATGAAAGACTAAGCAATAATCCATTTTGATTCGGTATATTGGATACATTACCAGTAAGTTGGGTGG
>JBIOEC010000291.1:0-1890 GCA_044445645.1 Gammaproteobacteria bacterium
AATGATGTTGCGTTATATGGGTTGGACTGAAGCAGCAGACGAAATTATTATAGCGATGGACAAAGTCATTGACCAGAAAACGGTGACGTATGATTTTGCTCGTTTATTACCTGGCGCAACCGAATTAAAATGTTCCGAGTTCGGTGACGCCCTTATCCACGCAATGAAGTAAGAGTAACCAAGCATGTTGAATCAAGAATTAGAATTTACTTTAAATATGGCATTTAAAAATGCGCATGAAAAACGTCATGAATTGTTGACGGTTGAGCATTTATTATTAGCTTTATTAGATAATGCCAGTGCTATTAATGTACTCCGTTCTTGCGGAGCCGATATTGGTAAGCTTCGGGAAGATCTCTCCGAGTTTATTAATGAAACCACACCGATTATTCCTGAGCAAGAAAAAGGTCATGAAACCCAGCCGACCCTGGGATTTCAACGCGTATTACAACGCGCGGTGTTTCATGTGCAATCTTCGGGTAAAAATGAAGTGACAGGCGCGAATGTGCTTGCTGCAATTTTTAGCGAACAGGAAAGCCAAGCGGCCTATTTGTTAAAACAACAAAACATTAATCGTTTAGATGTAATTAATTACATTAACCACGGTTCTGGTGCAACTGAAGAACATCCTTTATTACCGGAAACGGAAGAAGATGAAGAAACATTGCCTAACACCCAAGACTTCTTACAAAAATACGCCACCAATCTTAATATTAAAGCGCAATTGGGCAAAATTGATCCACTTATTGGGCGGCAGGAAGAAATTCAGCGTTGTGTACAAATTCTTTGTAGACGGCGTAAAAATAATCCCATTTTGGTGGGAGAACCTGGCGTAGGTAAAACGGCTATCGCTGAAGGTCTGGCAAAATTAATTGTGGAACGTAAAGTTCCTGATCTTTTATTGGATAATGTGGTCTATGAATTAGATTTAGCCGCATTATTAGCGGGCACAAAATATCGTGGTGATTTTGAAAAGCGTCTGAAATACTTTCTGAATGAATTGATCAAACAACATGGCGCTATTTTATTTATCGATGAAATTCACACCATTATCGGTGCTGGCGCAGCCTCGGGTGGTGTAATGGATGTCGCTAATCTGATCAAACCCATGTTAGCTTCGGGTGAGTTACGTTGTATTGGTTCTACTACCTATCAAGAATTTCGTAGTGTGTTTGAAAAAGATCAAGCATTAGCGCGACGTTTTCAAAAAGTGGATGTCATTGAGCCCACAGTTGAGCAAACTATTGGTATTTTAAAAGGTCTGAAAGGTCAACTAGAAGAATACCATGGGGTAAAATTTTCTATTGCAGCATTAAAAGCCGCAGCTGAATTGAGTGAACGCTATTTAACAGATCGCTTCTTACCTGACAAAGCGATAGATGTAGTAGATGAAGCGGGTGCCCGTCATCGTTTATTATCCAAAGGAAAAGGCTCTAAAATTATTTCAGTACATGATATTGAAGAAATTATCGCTAAAATGGCGCATGTACCTTCTAAAAATGTTTCTATTAGTGACAAAAAAGCTATCGCTAATTTAGAACGCAACCTGAAACTTTTGGTATACGGACAAGATTCTGCTATAGAGCATTTAACCTCAGCAATAAAAATGGCGCGTGCAGGTTTAGGCGATCCACGTAAACCTATAGGAAGTTTTTTATTCGCAGGTCCGACAGGCGTGGGTAAAACTGAAGTTACTCGGCAATTGGCTCAATTATTAGATTTAGATCTGGTTCGCTTTGACATGTCTGAGTATATGGAATCTCATACCGTATCCCGTTTAATCGGGGCTCCTCCAGGATATGTAGGATATGAAAAAGCGGGATTACTCACCGATGCTGTTCATAAAACTCCGCATGCCGTGCTTCTTCTAGATGAAATTGAAAAAGCCCA
>JBIOEC010000292.1:0-1888 GCA_044445645.1 Gammaproteobacteria bacterium
CTGTGTGAGTTTTCCTCAGCATTACAGGGATGCAGCAACTAATGTAGTGTATGTATGTAAAAAAAATCCGGGTGTGGATCTGAAAAAATTGCTGGAGAATGCTACACCGAATTATTATACCGATGATCTAAATCGTGCAGCTTGGGATTTACAGTTTTTGAAAACCGGATAAGTCTGATGATATCATATGGCAGCCAAATATTTTTTCACATATTCTTGCAAACTTAAGGAATCATTTTTTTCTAAATTAGCTTGGTCTTGTAAGCTGTTTAGCGCCAGTTGCATAAACTCTGCATTTCGTTCAGGCGAGAGCTGTCTTTGTAAAAAAGTTTTTTGATGTTCTTGGCTCCAATAATAGGCAAATTGGGAAAAACTACATTCGTGATATTCTTGCATATCTTGCAGTATTTGCTGGGAAAGTAATGTTTGAGGCTGGTCAAGTTTTTCCTGCATTTGGGAAACAGCTGCTTGATAGAGTGTGCCGCCATGATGTTGATCTAGCAATTCGGCACATTGATGGATTTCCGTCATTAATTGCTTGCTCCAAGCTTGCAAAGTAGTAGTTTGTCCTTGTTGCTGCAATAAAGTGGCTGGATTTTGCCCATGATATACAGCTTGGCGCAAATTGGCTTTTATTTCCGGCTGTTCATTTTCTCCAAAAGGTGAGCTGGGTTTAAGCAGACACATCAACAAGAAACTTTCTACAAAGCGAATCACTTCCGTCGTGATTCCAACAGGTTCATAAGGATTTAAATCGAGTATGCGTACTTCCACATACTCTACACCTCTATCACGCAAGGCATGCATCGCGCGTTCTTCTGAATGGGGACGTCGTTTAGGTCGAATTGGGCTGTAATATTCAGCTTCTATTTGTAGTAGATTAGCATTCAGTTGTTCATATTGTCCCTCTGCTACAGTACCATAAACCAGATAATCGGGTTCTAATATGGAAACAGCTTTTTCCAAGCCGGATAAATATTCGTGCAAACTGTTGTAAGAAATTTTTAATTCATGCTGGCGATTATTTTGATAACCCAAATCACTCATCAGTAGAGAAGTTCCTTCTGGTGCATACCAAGTGCCGCCAGTTTTATGTTGCAGCTCAGAGTTTGGACTGCGCAAAAAACTTTGACAAAGCGCTGGAGAGGCGCCTGTGAGCACGACAATTAACCAGCAATAACGCCAATAATTTCGTAGTAAGCTGAAGTATTGTTGATCGATAAAATCACGTAAGGGTTGCGTGTCTTGCAATTGTTCTTGATAAAATAACCAAAAATTTTGTGGGTAAGAACAGTTAAGATGAATCCCAGAAATGACTTGCATGGATTTCCCATAGCGATGCGCTAAACCTCGTCGATAAATATGTTTTAAACGCCCAAGGTTGGATGTGCCATAATCAGCGATAGGAATATCTTCTTCTTTCGTGAGTGTACAAGGCATGCTGCTGGTCCACAGCAATTCATTACCAATATGTGGATAAGTAAAAGTATGCAAATCCATTAACCAATGAATCGCTTCTTCAGGGGTATTAACCGGGGGAGTAATAAATTCCATCAACGCTTCTGAGTAATCCGTAGTAATATAAGGATGAGTCAAGCTTGCCCCTAGTGCTTTAGGATGTTTTGTCATGGCTAGATAGCCATTTGGGGTAATACGCAAGCTTTCTTTTTCAATGCCGCGACGTATGCCTTTGAGTAAATTTGGCTGGGCTGCTAATCGTTCTAGGCGTTGTTCAAATTGGGATTTCACGGCAGATTTTCTCCTGATAACCTATTATAGCGGATAATCTATTTCATAGTCAGGGCAAAGGCATCTAAATTATCGACAACGTCATTCTCGCTGAGCAAAGACTTCTACGAAGTCGGATCTCACAGCGGGAATCTAGTTC
>JBIOEC010000293.1:0-1883 GCA_044445645.1 Gammaproteobacteria bacterium
ACTCTAGCCAAAATCCACTTATGGTGACCCTTAATGAATTCCTGAAGATATTCAGCCGAGGTCCGCCAAGGGATATGGGCCACAATCCCCTCTTTGGGGTGCATCATAAGCGATAATGTTCTCCGTCGATTTTTACTGCGTTTTACCGTACAGTTTACCGAAGTTTCGCCGATATTTATGACCAGTTGCTGAACTGATACTACCATTCATGCACTCCATATTCCTAATTATTTATTCTTTACATAGTCAGTTTTTAAGCTTATTTTCATAATTTTGTTATATAATTGAATTATATAGAAATTAGTAGGTGATTAAAATGATAACTTTTAGATATCCAAATATACATACTCCACTACTAGAAGATACAAAAGATCCTTATGCAGAGCAGTCAGATGTCCAAATCTCGCATGTTGCTGAGTCCGCTCAAGATCAAGATGCTGGAACGCTAAAATCTAGAATTCAGACAAAACTACAAAGCCTAAAACCGGGGCAAGTTAAAGCTGAAAGTTTTAAACCAGCACCTGTGACGGATCCACGTAATAATGACGTGTTCATATATTGAATCTTGTTATAGTGCATTTCCCTATGTGATCCCATCCTATAGAAAGCACCCAGCATTTTTGCCTAATTTCACTTTCACCGGCAATTAGTGGAAAGCACAGGGCAAGATCATCTAAAATTATTACCAGTAAACTCAAAAAATACGTCATTCTCGCTGAGCAAAGACTTCTACGAAGTCAAATCTCACAGCGGGAATCTAGTTCTGAGACCACTATTACATATTACATATCCCAACTGGAGTCCCGCTGTGAGATTTGACTTCGTAGAAGTCTTTGCTCAGCGAGAATGACGATGTCGATAATTCAGATGCGTTTGCCCTGCTGGAAAGCACCATATCTTGTTCCAAAAGGCCATTTCTGCTAGTATAAATCCACTATTTTACTCTTAGCAAGGTCTTTTATGCGTATAAAAAACAATATCCTAGAAGCCACCGGTAATACACCGTTAGTGCGCTTAAATAAAATCGTTTCTCCTGAAGATGCAACCGTACTAGTGAAATGCGAATTTATGAATCCCTCGGGTTCTATAAAAGAGCGCATGGCTGTATATTTGATTGAACAAGCTGAGAAAACCGGGCAATTAAAACCCGGAGGTACAATTGTAGAAAATACTTCCGGTAATACTGGACTAGCACTTGCGATGATTGCTGCAGTAAAAGGGTATCGTTGCATAGTCACCATGCCAGATAAGATGAGCCAAGAAAAAGTTGATATGTTGATAGCGTGTGGCGCCGAAGTGGTAGTCACCCCAACGGATGTTCCTGGCGATTCTCCGGATCATTATGTAGAAACGGCTAAACGCATTGCCCGTGAAACACCTAACAGTTATTACGTGAACCAATATCATAATCCATTGAATGGAGAAGCCCATTACCACACCACTGCTCCCGAAATTTGGAACGATACCGATGGCAACTTTGATTATTTTGTAGCAGGTACCGGCACGGGCGGTACGATTTCTGGCATAGGTAAATTTTTAAAAGAAAAAAACTCTGCCATTAAAATAGTAGGTGTCGATCCCATTGGCAGTGTACATTACGATTATTTTTATACCAAAAAACTAGTAACCCCGCATGTATACAAAGTGGAAGGTATAGGTGAAGACATTTTATGCGATGCACTCGATTTTTCAGTTATCGATGAAATGTACCAAACCAATGACGAACAAGCTTTTACGATGGCGCGGCGTTTAATCCGTGAAGAAGGCTTATTTTGTGGTGGCTCATCCGGTTGTATCGTACATACCGCGGTTGAACTCGCCAAAAAATTAGGCAAAGGAAAAACCATTGTGGCCGTTTTACCTGACTCGGCGGGCCGCTACAC
>JBIOEC010000294.1:0-1881 GCA_044445645.1 Gammaproteobacteria bacterium
GTGTGGGCCCGGTCGATGCTGTAATTTCCGCACTGACACTGGCATGCCAAATTAATTTTAAACTTACCGAATATAAAGTAGAGATCCGTAATCAAGGCGTGGATGCTGTGGTATATGTGGAATTACGCTTGATGAAAGATAGTATGCAATCATTAGGCTGTGGGACATCCCCAGATATTATTCAGGCATCGATTGAAGCATTTGAAGAAGCCTATAACGGATTTGATGGATTTTAAAACTTGGAGCTAACATGACAAACCCTTTGAATAAATACAGCGCGCAGATCACCCAACCTAAATCACAAGGTGCATCGCAAGCTATGTTATATGGCACTGGATTATCTGCAAAAGATCTCAATAAAGCAGAAGTCGGTATTGCCAGCATGTGGTATGAAGGAAATACCTGCAACATGCATTTAGCAGATTTGGCCAGTCAGGTGAAGGATGGAGTTAAACAAGCTGAACTTATTGGCATGCGCTTTAACACGATCGGCGTGAGTGATGGTATGTCGATGGGAACCAGCGGCATGCGTTATTCCTTACAATCACGCGATCTTATTGCAGATTCCATTGAAACTGTAATGAGCGCCCATTGGTATGATGCTTTAATTGCTATTCCTGGCTGCGATAAAAATATGCCTGGCTGTATGATTGCCATGGGACGCTTAAATCGCCCGAGTTTGATGGTTTACGGTGGAACCATCAATGCCGGTCATTTAAATGGGAAAACCATCGATATTGTTTCAGCTTTTCAAAGTTACGGTGAATTTCTACAAGGCAGTATAAACGATACACAGCGCCAAGCGATTGTACAACATGCGTGCCCTGGTGCGGGTGCCTGTGGTGGAATGTACACAGCCAATACTATGGCCTGTGCCATTGAAGCTTTAGGCATGAGCTTACCCTATAGCTCTTCTACTCCAGCCACTCATCCACAAAAATTACAAGAATGTTTGAATGCGGGTGCTGCTATTCGCAACTTATTAGAGAACGATATTAAACCCACCGCTATTATGACTCGCAGTGCCTTTGAAAATGCGATGGTGATTGTAAGTGCATTAGGTGGTTCCACCAATGCGGTGCTGCATTTAATTGCCATGGCACGCGCCGTCAATATTGAATTATCCTTAAAAGACTTTCAGTCTGTGAGTGATCGCGTGCCGTTACTTGCTGATTTTAAACCAAGCGGACAATTTGTCATGGCGGATTTGCATCAATATGGCGGCACACCCGCGGTCATGAAAATGCTACTAAAAGAAGGCTTATTAGATGGCACTTGCTTAACCGTAACCGGAAAAACTCTAGCAGAAAATTTATCCTCTCTTCCTGAGTTAGGTCAAGGTCAACCGATCATTCATCCTTTAAATCAACCGCTAAAAGCCACCGGACATATTCAAATTCTAGCGGGAAATCTAGCGCCAGAAGGCTCTGTCGCTAAAATCACTGGCAAAGAAGGTTTGCAATTCAGCGGTCCCGCAAAAGTTTACGACTCCGAAGAAAAAATGGAACAAGCATTTGAGCAAGGTAAAATTGAAAAAGGCGATGTGATTGTAATTCGCTATGTAGGTCCCAAAGGTGGCCCTGGTATGCCAGAAATGTTAAAACCAACTTCAATGATTATGGGCGCGGGATTGGGTAAAGATGTTGCATTGATTACCGATGGCCGATTTTCCGGCGGCTCGCATGGTTTTATTGTGGGCCATGTGTGTCCTGAGGCGCAAGTGGGCGGAGCCATTGCTTTAGTTAAAGATGGCGATAAAATTTCAATTGATGCGGAACATAATACGATTACTCTGCAGGTTACCGATGAAGAGTTAGCACAACGCCGTGCAAAATGGCAGATGCCGCCTTATAAATCTCAACGCGGCACTTTGTATAAGTA
>JBIOEC010000295.1:0-1878 GCA_044445645.1 Gammaproteobacteria bacterium
AACCATAAAAAAATTATTGCGTAATTTTTTATTAATTTATTTTTAAATCATCATCAAATCAATAAAATTTTCAATCATTTTTTAAATTATATTTCAAAAGAGTTCCTGGGGAGTAGCGTGTTTTCAATCAGTTCCGGTATGGCATTTCCAATGCATCTTGAGTATAGATAATAATAAGTTATGCAACTGAGCCCCAAAAAGTGCTTGAGAAGTCTGATGTCCAATGGTACAAGAATACATACCTTTCACGGATGGGTTTTCTGAAAACGTCAATAAATGGAGATTATGACCTATGCAAGGGATCCGCTCTCATAAGAAAAATTTTTATCTTTTCATGATTGCAACTACTGCGGCCTTATCAGGAATTTTATTCGGATATGATACCGGTGTCATATCTGGGGCAATTTTATTTATTAATGGGGAATTTAATCTCTCACCACAAATGAATGGTTTGGTAGTTAGTGCCGTTTTATTTGGCGCAGTCTGTGGATCTCTTTGCAGTGGCCGTATAACCGATCACTTTGGACGGCGAAAAATTTTAATCGTTGTGTCACTTGTTTTTATCAGCGCCAGTTTTATTTCAGCCTTCGCACAAACAGTAGCAGAATTAATTAGCGGCCGAATTATTGTTGGCTTCGCTATTGGTATTGCTTCCTATGTAGCCCCTCTTTATATTTCTGAAATTTCACCCACTAAACAACGCGGCGCACTGGTCTCTTTAAATCAAGTGGCAATTAGCGTGGGTATTTTAATTTCTTATTTTGTCGATTATTTTTTAGCCCAACACGAACAATGGCGCTGGATGTTAGGACTTGGCGTGATTCCTGGCTTCCTATTATTAATAGGCATGATTTTATTACCAGAGAGTCCTCGTTGGTTGCTAGCAAATAATCAGGCACAGGAAGCTGTTTTTATCATGCGGCGCATTCGTGGTAACCATCTGTTAGAAGAAGTTGATATTGAGTTACAAACCATTACCAGTAACTTAGAAGTGCAAACGGGGCATTGGAGCACGCTTTTTTCTAAAAACATTCGCAAAGCATTGTTCATTGCTGTAGGGCTTGCTGTTATTCAGCAATTCATTGGTATTAATACGATACTTTATTATGCGCCTACAATACTTACGATAACCAATTATCAAGGTGTTAGTGGCGCCATTTTATCTGCCATACCAGTTGGAATTGTTTTTGTTGTTTTTTCAATCATCAGTATACCCTTGATTGATAAAGTTGGCCGTCGCCCTTTATTAATATCGGGATTGGCTGGAATGGCACTTGGCTTAGCCATTTTAGCCTGGGTTTTTTCCAACCCCGAACGCACACCCTTTTTACAAATAATGTCTGTTGCTGGCATGTTACTCTACGTTGCCTGCTTTGCCTTTAGTTTAGGGCCAGTGATGTGGTTGATGATTGCAGAACTGTTTCCGCTGTCTGTCCGCGGTTGGGGCTCGAGCTTGGCTACGGCAGTCAATTGGGGAAGTAACATGGTGGTTACGTTTACTTTTTTAATGTTGGTTAACACTTTGGGTGCGAGCGGCACGTTTTTAGTTTATTTTGGCTTTACCCTTCTCTCCCTTGTTTTTGTTCATTACTTTGTCCCAGAAACTAAAAACATTAGCCTGGAAGACATCGAAAGAAATCTGTATGCAGGTAAACCAGCTCGTTATATAGGAGCCTATTAATAATGTATATGGGGATAGATTTAGGAACATCCAGCGTAAAAATTATTATCATGAACCATGCGTTTGAGGTTATTGCCCAAACGTCACAAGAGTTGATCGTTTCGCAACCACAACCCCTGTGGTCCGAACAAAATCCTCAGCATTGGTGGGATGGAACGTGCAAAGCAATTGCAGAATTAAACAAACAACATAAAAAT
>JBIOEC010000296.1:0-1874 GCA_044445645.1 Gammaproteobacteria bacterium
CAGCCAATCGTACTCGAAAAAGCCATCACCACCTGCGATGTTGCCATAGGCGCCATGCGTGCCGAGGATGGCCGCAGCCCCTGTATTGTAACCGAAAGCACTGTTAGCCGTATGAAGCCTAACGCTGTGATTATTGACGTGAGTATAGACAGGGGTGGCTGTTTTGAAACATCACGGCTTACCTCTCACGAACAACCTGTATTCAAAAAATACGACGTCCTTCACTATTGCGTGCCTAATATTGCTTCGGCGGTTTCCCGCACCGCATCCCGTGCCATCAGCAACGTTTTGATGCCAATCCTGCAGCAATGTGCTGACATGGGTGGTGTTGAAGATGTCATATCAGCTAAAAGCGGTATCAGGAGAGGCGTTTACATGTATAAAGGATGTGTTACCAACGCCCCCATCGCCAAACGATTTAACTTTAAATATACCGATCTGGATCTGTTGCTTGCTTCTCATGGATAACCCGGCTTGTGATGGTACAGTGCAGCAGATGAGTCTGATGAATCATTTTCCTGATTAATATGCCACATAGCCCCCAATGAATTACGAGCATAATTACATAGCGATTACCCTGTACAGTTTACTGATAATAAGTTTTTAGCCAATTTGTTATTCTCTAAAAACTGGTAATTTAATGTAACTACTTTTAGTAAGCCATTGTACAACTAAAGGTTCTGAACCATCGTTAATAGTTTCTGTACTAACATCTTTGCCGGTTCCATAATTAATTTCGTAGCCCTTGTTTTTGTTAACGCCAATCAGCAAAACAATGCGACTTCCTTTACTAAGCTTCCTGCTTGTGAAAAATGTATTATCAAATAAAATAGTTTCTGTTTTTCCGGGTTCCAACAATTGTTTTTTGGTACGGTCTTTAATAAGACTGCACCTTGCAAGATTTTCACTTAGCATAAGATATTTGCCATTAGGTCGAAGCTCACACAGATCAATTACAATGTCCATATCTTTTTTATTAATTATCGCGGTCAGGTTTGCAATAAACGAGCCATTTATGCTCATTGGTTCAGTTAATGGATCACTTACAAATTTGAGGTAGCGAGAGTTTTCATCAGCATCCTTCAATTCACTGAAAATATCGCCCTTAGCATTATCTGCTGAGTCACTTCGATCAGCAAAGTTAATTTCCTGCTTTATCACCTCATTGTCCTCGTCTGGTTTTGAGTGAAGTTTATACCCTTTGTCGGTGAGGGTATTATCAAGATAAAGTACAAGGGTGTCATTATTCATCTTCGACAAGGAAGATACATGACGCCATTGGTTCCCGCCCATTACTTCAAAATTAATTTTATCTTTCAGCAATGATGGTCTGGTACTATCCTTCAACACATAGTCGAACCATTGAAACACAAGCTTCTGGATATTAATATCCGCGGCAGAGTCAATGGCGTATCCGCGCAAAATATGTTCAGGATGTCTTTGCGCACCTGAGTGGTCGTAGGGGCCTATCAACAAATAATCATTGCTGCCGGTGTTATACATTTGATGTTGGTTAAAATAATACATTGCACCTCTTTGGTCTGCATCGTAATAACCGCTTATCGTTAAAATAGGTATGCTAATGCGGGCAAATTCTTTTTTGTATGGCACCATATTATTCCAGTACGAATCATAAAAAGGATGCTGTAGCCAGCGATGAAATATCTTGTTTGGATGCCCTTCCACAGTATCTAATGTATTAAATGCCTTACCGCTTGCATACCAGCGGACGGAAACTTCTTCCCACTTTTTGACATCAATAAAGTCCTTGTTATCAATAAGCCTGTTGTTGGTCACATAATGGAGCCACCTTAGTGAATAGCACATATTGATACCCGAATGAGTGGGGAAATCAATGCCGGGCGCTACAGCCA
>JBIOEC010000297.1:0-1873 GCA_044445645.1 Gammaproteobacteria bacterium
ACCCTAATGCAATTGCGGATTCCAACCCGATTGCCAGTAGACCAAATGCATATAAAACCCCCATAATCAAGCAAACTAAACTTTGCCCGCGAATATACCCAGAGAGAGTCGTGTTAATTTCTGTAAAAAGTCGGTTACTCGTTTTTCTATAGTGTTTTGGAACTAAGTTCTGCAAAGCACCCACCATATCATTCCAACTCACCATCAAATAATACATCACGATCGGGGTGATGAAGATAATTGAAAGAATATTAAACGCCACCAAACCAGAGGTAACTACTGTTTGAATCAGCCGCCCGGCAAATGATAGAAGCTCTTTTGAAATGCTTTTAATACCGTCTTCAACCTGAGCAATCGTTTCAGCATCTGCACTGGCGATGTAGCCATGCACAGAGTCTGTAATATCGGAAATTTTCAAATTACTATCGGCAAGTTTATCCCGCAGCACTTCAATTTGGTGACCAATAATCGGAGCAAGAGTCAGCGACAACCCGACCACCAGCAAAACAACTAAACCGATCGACAAAATAGCTCCGATCGGCCGCGGTATTTTTAGTGTTTGTAGTTTATCGACTAATGGCGAAAGAAAATATGCGAGCGCTAAGCCTATCAGAAACGGAGTTAAAATCTCACTAACCGAGTAGAGAAAATACCCGCAAATCAGCAATGCAACTAACACTGCTATTAAACTTTTATTAAATCCTTGAACAGCTTTTTCCTTCACGAGCAATACCATTTTTATTGATAATATTGCCGTTTAACAATTAAGTCTAGTTCCCTGAATTATATTTCAACTCTCTAGCACGGAGGAGGATTTTATTTTCAATTTCTTTAGCAATCTCCTGTCCACCATCAACGTCAACCCAATTGCTGCCAGATAGCTTTTGCTTAAACGCTGCAACCCTAACTGCATCCGAACGAAGTTCAGGACCTATAATGAAGACATTTAATTTATAACGCTCTCTTGCCGAGTCTTTTAGTTTGTACCAATCGGTAAGTATCGTACCACCAAACGGATCTGCGGAAATAAGCGGCATAAAATATACCATATCCAAAGCAGCACGCCATAAGTAACCGTTCACATTTATCCCTTCAGTTCCAGCAGATTTTTTACTACCACCAAAAAGTACCAAACCATCTTCACCGGTAAGTTTACCTAAACGCTCTTCTTCTTGTTCCTCTCTTGATTTCGGATAATTCGTTGAAACATCCTCTTTAGAAACCGAGCATGCTGAAAGCATGGCCACTAAACTTAAGGAAATATACTTTTTCATAAACCGCTCTTTTTTTTCCAAATTATCTATTATTTACCAATTATGTCAACAACTCGAACACGATTTTATTTAAGAGCATCCGCCCCGCCAAAGTAGTCCTAACCTTCCCCGCATCTTCCTCCAACAACCCTAAGGCTTTGAATTCATTCAATTTTTCCAAGTTATTTACTAGATGTTTGCTAACTCCACCAACCAATCTAAGCCCCATCATTAGACGTTCTTCATGTACTTCTTTCTCCGTAAGCTCCGTATAAGTTTGCAACCCCACTCCCTTCTCGTTTACCGCTTGTAGCCAGTTTTCAGGAGAGTGGATCATCATTGTGGCGATTTTTTTGTCCCGAGTAATCCGGCCATGAGCCCCCGCACCAATACCCAAATAATCTTGGTATTGCCAATACCCCATGTTGTGGCGACATTCCGAACCGTTTTGCGCGTAATTAGAAACCTCATAAGCCTTAAAACCCTGCGCCGCTAACTTATATTCAACAAACTCATACATCTGAGCTGACAGATCATCTTTAGGGAGTTGGAATTTTTTCGCGCTAAAATCACTATAAAATTTAGTTCCTTTCTCAATAGTTAACTGGTACATCGAAAGA
>JBIOEC010000298.1:0-1872 GCA_044445645.1 Gammaproteobacteria bacterium
AAGTCATACAGATCATAAAGGTTGAAAAATAAAACAGCACCGGTATTACAGCCACATACTGTACAACGAGCATGAAAACGGTGGTGATAAAGCACCCAGAAATCATCGTGTTTAGTAGTAACGCACTTCTATAATCAAAGATTTTACCGGCAAGTCGCATCGCAAAAAAGCTGCAAGAGCCACCGATGAAATATAGCATCGAGAGTTTATCTCTTGAGACATCCAGGTTATAAATTAGGTAATTTGGTAAAATAGGTATTAGCACATATCCCGAAAACAACGCGGTAAAATTAATGGTAAATGCCACCAAGTATGGCTTATTAGCCATTACATGTAATACCTTGGTGAAGTCAACTTTACCTTTCGTTTCAACTGAACTTGAAATTGCGGGCAGAAATTTAATCAGCAGAATTACTAGCGCAATCTCAAATGTTATTAAGAGTAAAAATGCATAGCGCCAACCATATAGCCTTGATACTTCTAGCCCTAAAGGAACTGCAAGCACTGCACTAAATATAAAACCACTGAGCACCTTACCCATTGCCCGGCCGCGTCTTTCTTCTGGTATCACATCGGCCACAATAGTGAGGGTTAATGCCGTAGCGGGTCCGCCACACATACCAGTAATAATTTTAGAAATAATTAGCATCAGCTCATTTTGGGCAAACATTGTAAGCGCAGTGCCTAAAGTCATAAGCGACATACAGAAAATCAAGACCCGGCGTGGTTCAATTCTATCAATAAAACTTGCAATAAGTAATCCGGTAATTGCCGCAGTTAGCGAATACGTACCACTGATCATCCCAACGTTGGAGGAAATTATATCAAGCTCAACGATAAAGTCAGGGGAAACAGGAACTAGCAGCATAAATTCAAAGATGTTCACAAACTGCACTAGCATCAATAGATAGATGATTTTGCGTTGCTCTTTTTTACTGTATGTTTTTGGCAAGCTCATAAAGTGTAATCGCAGTTGCGTTTGAAACATTCAAACTTTCGACTTTAGATGATATACTAATCTTAACTAATAAATCACAATTTTCTTTGGTTAATCTGCGCAGGCCGTCACCTTCAGATCCCAGCACGATTACCACCTTATCAAACTGTTTGGCAGTTGCTATATAGTCTTTAGCATAGCCATCAAGTCCAATGATCCAGTAACCTTCTTTCTTTAGTTTCTCAAAAGCATTATTAAGATTTGCCGTTTCAATGAAATTCACCATTTCATAAGTACCGCTGGCGGCTTTAAGTAATGCCGCGGATTCTGAAAAGCCATTATCTTTAGTCGTAATTATATACTCGACGCCAAAAGCTGCCGCAGAGCGGCAGATTGCTCCCACGTTGTGGGGGTCATTTATCTGATCAAGCGCGAGAATAATTTTGCTGTTGGTATCAACTGCAGAAATTGGTTGGCGCGCAAGTGGATCAACCTCTATAGCGATTCCTTGATGGGTAGGATCCACTTTACCGATAATCTTCTCGATCTCTTGACGAGTACAAAGCTTATAACCCTTTATATCGGATAATTCCGCCAACGTTTCTTTGGTAATATAGATTTGCCCTAACTTCCGTTTGGGATTGTTAATAACTGCAAGGCACGCATGTTTGCCGTAAATGAGGATTTTTTTATTCATGGTAATAAATTTGTATGTACACTGTTTTTAATGATGATGGTGTTAAAGTTATCCGTTACTTCGAAGAAGTTACCTTCCACTGTTCCGGTACTGGATTCCATTTTTATTGGACCATCTCCAATAGCATGACTGTTTTTCAGATCGATATCTGCATGTTCAGTAAAGATGTTATATTCTTTATCAATCATGATGAAAACATTTTTATCTAGCGCTAAGTTTTTATTATCAAGCATCATAT
>JBIOEC010000299.1:0-1871 GCA_044445645.1 Gammaproteobacteria bacterium
CAGAACTAGATTCCCGCTGTGAGATCTAATTTCGTAGAAGCCTTGGCTCAGCGGGAATGACGCTGTCGATAGTTTAGATGCATTTGCTCAGGACTGTAATTTTGTTGTTAGATTGGAATAAGATACTGGTATAGTATGAGCTCGAAAGCTATGTTAAATTACACACAGATTTTTTTAAGAAACGAGGAATTATGAATAAATTAAATCTATTAAAACAAGCCGGAATGGTTGTTGCATTAGTAATATCCATTGCTGGTCTAAGCGGTTGTGTTGCCGCTGCGGTGACGGGTGCAGCAGCAGCTGGTGGTGCAGGTGCTGCTTATGTGATGGGGACCTTAAGATCTGATGTGCAGGCCACACCTACACGGATTGCGGAAGCTACTCGGCGTGCTTTTGGTACTTATGTGATAAAAGTCGAAGAGTATAAAACTACAGAATTAGATGCTTTAGTTGTCGGCCATACCGCCAATGACAAGCGAATCAAGGTCACCGTTAAACGCGAAACAGATTTAATCAGCGAGTTATCCATTCAGGTAGGCACTTTTGGGGATGAAGCGTTTAGTAATTTGCTCTATGAAGAAATCAAAAAACAACTTTCTCAGGGTGGAAGTAGCGGCGCAGTGGCCAGTTATGCTGTTCCGATGACATCGGCACCCACTTCAGTCGCAGTGCCTTCGGCCTCTCAGCCCGCACCCCCAAGCTTAGAGCCAGCACCAGCTTATTCTGCCCCTTCTAATACTCCGCCTCCTTCTTCTGGGACTCCTGTAGCATATTAGGGAACGCTGGATAGATAGTTGGTATGCTACCTCTCCTCGTGTAGGAGAGGTGGTTTTTCCAACACCGAGCATGAAATAGCCAGCCAACTAAAAAACACTGTAAATATTTATGGTATTTTTGTAAAATCCCTTACTAAACTCTCTATATTTCTTTTCAATATAAAAAACAGGGGTATAATTTTTTTAAGTAACTGATAAAAAATGATTTACTAATGAAGAGAGTTGCAGTTAATTCCAGCATTTATTACATAATTCTATTTTGAATCAATGGCTTAGTCAAAAAAAGCGACCTGTATAAAATTTGACCAATCAAGAGAAATGTGATATTATTTTTTTTAATTCGTAGTAAAAAGAGAAGTAAAACCATGGGGATTTTCCTCATAATTCATAAGATATACGCTCGACAACAAGACTCCAACCCAGCCTTCCTATATTTTTTTGCAGCAAAAGAATCTCATTTCTCTATAAAAATGGGGTTACGTAGGTTATGAGTCTTGAACTTCATTCCTCACATAACAGACTAGTGAGTCTTAGAGCATTATTAGAGTTGCAACAACGTACTGCACTTGGGGATATTTCATCGGTAACTAGCGATATAGACGCCCTGCAAAAAATACAAGAAAATTTATTAGAGCCTTCATATCAATTAACTCCAATAGAAGAAATTTTAATAGGGCGTTTAGAAAATCAACAATATAAAATTATTATAGCAAGAGGGGGCTGGGCAGAAGGAATTACAAAGAATCCTCAAGGATTAGTTTTATATAACTTACATCTTGCTTTAAATAATAAAGAAAATACACAAAGACAATCAACGGCCACTAGAATGCCAAGGCAGTTCATGGCGCCCATCGTTGCATCTGCCAATGGTTCCTCTCAGCCCGATCCTACTATCTTCACAGCCAGCGTAAGGAACAGCGAGGCGTATACCCTGGACCACGGAGAGGAATCTCTTCAGCCTGAGAGCGATCCACTGCCGTCTCAAATACAAGCTATATTAGACAATCTACGCAGAGAGACTCTCCTTTTAGGGAATCAAACATCTGCTAACCATAGACTAGCAATTATACAATATAGGTTAACTTACCTAGAGAA
>JBIOEC010000300.1:0-1860 GCA_044445645.1 Gammaproteobacteria bacterium
CTGGAGCACTCTTTACCGGAAGTGGAAAATGATTAATCATTTTTAAAAATTGATAAGCACGCTGTGAAGATTGTTCATCTGTTTGTTCAGTGGTCACAACTTCGACCAGTTGCATGGCAGCCACTGGGTTAAAAAAGTGAATTCCAATCAGTCGTTGCGGTTGTTTAAAGTGCTCAGTAATTGCCGGCAAAGGAATACTTGAAGTATTCGTCGCCAATAAAGCACTCGGTTTTGCATTCTCTTCAATAATTTTCCATACTTTCTGTTTAAGCTCTAATTGCTCTGGCACGGCTTCAATAATCACATCCGCCTCTCTCACCCCAGCGCCTACCCCAGTATCAGTGGTAGCATCTAAAATAAGCCGATCTAAAGCATAATTTACCTCAAATTTTGTACCCAGTTTTTTGCTAAATAAAGCGTAAGCACGTTTCCGAGTATTGGCTAGCATTTGCAGCTGTTGATCGAATACTGTAACACGAAATCCTTGCAAAGCACACCAGGCTGCAATATCCCCTCCCATTGTGCCGCTACCTATTACATGCACATGTTTAGGTGGATTATCATGTAATGTGGCAAATTTCTTTAAACGCTCCTGCAAGAAATAAACACGAATTAAATTTTCGGCAGTAGGATGCGTTACCAATTCGCTGACAGATTCTGCTTCTTTCTGGTAAGCGTCCTTGGCATGCGGCCCAACGTGCTCCCATAATTTTAGTACCGCATAAGGTGCGGGATAATGATCTGGATTAGCTTTTTGTTTAACCTGATTGCGGATAAAATGCGCTAGCAGTGGGCGAACCCATTTAGCATTAGTCAAGGCACGCCAGCCGCGTAATTTACGTTTAGGGGGTTGATGCAGAATGTAATATTCCGCAGCCCGCAAAAACTCGCGTTCAGGAACCACTGCATCCACCAAGCCTAAACGCTTGGCACTTTTAGCGCTTACTGCACGTCCCGATAGAATCAGATCAAGAGCATCCGGTGCACCAATTAAAAGTGGCAAACGTACTGTACCACCCCAACCTGGATGAATTCCTAATAAAATCTCCGGAGCACCTAAGCGAGTTTTGTTATTATCCAATACGATGCGATAGCGACAGGCTAACACCAATTCCAAACCACCCCCCATACAAAAACCATTGATCAGCGCTACGGTTGGACAGGATAAACGTTCTAATTTATCAAAAATTTGTTGACCAAAACGTAAACGTTCAAATGCAGCTTGTGGAGTTTTTAATTCTAAAAACTCATGAATATTCGCACCGGCAATAAATCCGTTGTCATAACCCGATTTAATGATAATCCCTTTAGGGGTTTCCTTTGAAAATTGCTCTACTAATTCCTGAAGTTCTAACATAACTTCATAGGCTAGTATATTGGTAGTACCATCTGCATAGCGTAAGGTTAGCCAGGCAATATTGCTTCCATCTATTTCTACTTGCCAATTTCTATATTTTTTTTCTTCACTCATGAAATGCTCCTCGCTTTTTCCAGTGATACATTTTCAATTAAAACTGCGCCACCTTGACCACCACCTATACACATAGTAGCGACTCCATAACGCGCATTTTTATTCTTCAGTACATGTGCTAAATGTAAGGTTAAGCGTGCACCTGTCGCACCTAGAGGATGACCACACGCAATAGCTCCACCATCCACATTCAAGCGATCTAAAGGAATTCGACCTACTGCACTATCGAGACCTAATTCATTTTTGCAATACTCAGCATCATCCAGTGCATTAATAGAACCTAATACTTGTGCAGCAAAAGCTTCATTGATTTCCCAATAATCTATATCATTAATGCTCATATTAGTTTGCTGTAACAGTTTACCAATAGCGCATGCTGGGCCTAAACC
>JBIOEC010000301.1:0-1848 GCA_044445645.1 Gammaproteobacteria bacterium
AAAGTGGAATTTTTGGGCCTGGCTGATGGTATAATTTCCAAATCTGAAATATTAAATATAAACTTTATTGATGCTGCCAAGTTTTATTTAACAATATTAGGCATACCATTTAACGAGAATATCTTTAATAATTTAAGTGTCGCTTCAGAAGAAACCATAAGTTCTTTAATTATTGATATTGCAAACCAAACCAGCATAAATGATATAAAAGAAATCCATGAAAACATAAAGGTAATTCAACAGAATGTCAGTGAAGTGTTAGCTTATCAGCCACCTAAAATTAATCAAGATTTAGTAATTTTTGAACCAAAAATAAAAAAAATCACGCCAACTCATTTTTATGATGGATCTTCTAATATTTGGGAGTCTTTAACAACAGGCCACGTAGAAAGAATCAAAGTAAACGGCAATCACTTTACAATGCTGCGCAGTGCAAGCAATTTATTGCTGCTGGAGTATTTGCGTACACTAAAATAAAGAACTTACACCGTAACTACTCACCCTGTAGAAAGGTTCTCCAAGTTTACTGTTAAGGGGCGCGAGTAGTTACCTTACACCTTATTATTTAGATGCGTTTGCCCTGTACGCCCTCATGAGTCAGCAGTTTTTCTTTAATGCTTAAGTAATATCCATGCTGATGTCCAGAAAAACCTCCGAGCTTATGTTTGGCCACCACACGGTGGCAAGGGAAAATCAAGGGTAAAGGATTCCTGCGACAAGCATTTCCTATCGCGCGTGCTCCAGAGTTTAGAGCCTGGGCAACTTCTGTGTAGGTTTGCGTAGTGCCAGTTATTATGGTGGGCAGATATTTCCAGAGCTGTTGTTGAAATGCCGTGCCATGATAAATAATCGGTAGATCAAATTTAAAATGTGGGTTTTCGCAATACGCTTGAAATTGCTCAGCTGCAAGTTTAGAGAGCTTATCTTTTGGGATAATGAGTTCAGCTTCAGGCGCAACAAAGTCGATTTTGGTAATAGTTTCATTTTCTACACGGATGCCGAGTTTGCAGATGAATGTAGAGATGATGGAGTAGGGCATGATTTTGGGGTTTTATAGGGTGGATTGCTCCACCCTATATTCTATTTTACTCAGCAGCTGCTGTGGTATTTGGAGTTTCAACCGGAGTTTCTGTTTTAGCTTCTACAGAACTCTTGGTGGTTAGTTTTTCACGAATACGCGCGGCCTTACCGCTCAAGTTACGTAAGTGATAGAGTTTAGCTTTACGCACATCACCGCGACGTTTCACGCTTACGGAAGCGATAGCTGGGCTATGGGTTTGGAATACCCGTTCAACCCCTTCACCATGAGAGATTTTACGTACGGTGAAAGCGGAGTTAATGCCACGATTACGGATGGCGATTACAATACCTTCAAATGCTTGTAAACGTTCGCGATTTCCTTCCTTTACTTTTACTTGGACTACCAATGTGTCTCCAGTGCTAAAGTCAGGGATATCTTTGCGCAGTTGTTCTTGTTCATATTGTTCTACAATGTTCATAATACTAGCCTCTTTGCTCTTTAATAGCTTCTTCTAACCATGCTTGTAGCTCAGCAGATAATGGATAGCGTACGAATAGGTCGGGACGCTGTTGCTGGGTACGCCATAATTGTTGCTTTAATCGCCAGCGTTGGATGGCCTGGTGATCGCCCGACAATAATACAGGGGGAACGGCCTGTCCGTCAATGGTTGGAGGGCGGGTATAATGAGGAAAATCCAATAAACCTTGCATAAAAGAGTCTTGTTGGGCCGATTCGGCGTCGTGCAGTGCTCCTGGGATTAAACGCGTCAGGGCATCGATGACCGACATGGCCGCTAATTCGCCCCCACTGAGCACATAATCGCCAAT
>JBIOEC010000302.1:0-1822 GCA_044445645.1 Gammaproteobacteria bacterium
ACATTGGGTTAAATAAGAGGAGCAGTAACACGATTAAATTAAGATTATTGTTACGTGAGGTGTCCCGGGAAGTATGTGATGTGTCGCACACCTTGGAGGTGTGCGACACCTGCGCCTTTAAGCACAACAAAAGCTGAATATGGGATAAACTGTGCATAAACATTGCAATCTAACGATTTCCTCAAAATATTATTTTGTATTATTGCAGGTCTTAGTATCTTTACAGATAAATAATAACTATGAACAAGATTTTATTTACGATCCTGTTGGTTGCTGGTTTGACTTATGCATTAGGGTCTTGCAGCAGTGGCGCCTATAATGCTAACCCTTCCAGCAATGCTAACCAGAGCATTAATCCATTGAACCCGTTAAACGCTAAACAGTTTACATGGGCAGGAACCACTAAAAAAGTCAGCCTGAATTTTAACGGGGCTTTGTGGGAGACTGATTCGGCTGGGATTGGTTGGTATGATTCATTACAAACAAACGTTTTATGGGCATCTGATGGGAAAAAGTTACTTGTTTTGTATATTAAAGACGGGTGGGGCGGCCATGTGTATAATATGGGGTATAAACAATATAACTACTTAGGAGAATGGGTACCTGACTCCGCCTCTTTTTATTCGCGTTACGAAAGTGCATTAGGTAATTCAGGTGAACTATATATGACCGCGAATGATACCGTTAATTTTTGCGGTAAGTTTTATTTCCAGGCTGTCAATGCTGCCGGCCAGATTGATAATATCACCAATGGTATTTTCACGCTGACTAAGTAATAATCTTGTTAGTTTTTGTTTCAAATATTTAGCCTTTGCAGTTTATGCAGGGGCTTTTTTTCAATACCCATTATTTGCAGTTACCTGGTATATATACTCCTGATATTAATCATACTACCCGATTCTGATTTTACTTTTACCTTTACCCCCCGAAACTAATCAATCTTAAATATTTATGGATTTCCGTACAGAAAAAGACACTATGGGCGAAGTGAAAGTGCCCGTAACCGCATATTATGGCGCACAAACACAGCGCTCTATTGATAATTTCAAAATAGCGCAGGATATTAACAGGATGCCTAAGGAGATCATCCGTGCATTTGCTTATTTAAAGAAGGCGGCTGCAATAACCAATTGCCAGCTTGGTGTTTTGCCAAAAGAAAAGTCGGATATTATAGGCACTGTTTGTGACGAAATACTGGATGGCAAATTAGATAACGAATTTCCGCTGGTGGTTTGGCAAACAGGCTCAGGTACGCAAAGCAATATGAATGTAAATGAGGTAGTGGCCTACCGGGCGCATGTATTGCATGGCGGCCAGCTTACTGATAAGGAAAAATTTATCCATCCGAATGATGACGTAAATAAATCGCAGTCGTCAAACGATACGTTTCCTACTGCCATGCATATTGCGGCATATAAAATGCTGGTGGATACTACGCTTCCGGGCATTAAGAAACTGCGCGATACCCTGGCTAGAAAGTCGAAAGACTATATGCATGTTGTGAAGATAGGCCGCACGCATTTTATGGATGCTACGCCGCTTACTGTAGGGCAGGAATTGAGCGGTTATGTTTCCCAGTTAGACCATGGATTGCGCGCCATCAATAATACACTGGCTCACCTCAGCGAACTGGCACTCGGCGGCACTGCGGTAGGCACAGGTATCAATACGCCCAAAGGATATGCGGTAAAGGTGGCAGAAAATATTGCAAAGCTTACCGGCCTGCCCTTTATTACAGCAGAAAATAAATTTGAAAGCCTTGCCGCCCATGATGCAATTGTAGAAACTCATGGTGCGTTGAAGATGGTTGCAGTAAGCCTGA
>JBIOEC010000303.1:0-1819 GCA_044445645.1 Gammaproteobacteria bacterium
AGCGTGGACCTACCTGCAATTCTATTAATTGTGTTTCTGCAGCGAACATATTATCTAAATTTACTTGCTTGTGTTGCAAATTATAGATCAGTTTCTTTTCAAACCATTCGTATGAATTGCCTAATTGCTTATAGAGTAAAGTAAATACGGCCATGAATGTGATTAAAAATAGTATACTGATCCACCACTTATCAAAAAAGGCCATACTTAAAATGGTCAATTCGAGTAGCGTAATTAGCCATACCAATTGTTTGACTGGCATGCGTTGCACGTCTTCTTTTTGAGCACTTTGTAAAGCGGCATTTGGGAAAGCACTTAACATTCCCCATATAAAAGGTGATGAGCATAAGATGGCAACAAACCAGGAGAGCAATTTTTCTAGCCAAGGCGGATTGATTATCTCAACAAAGCCTGGAAAAATTACATTTTCAGTAATTATAAAGATAATAGCTATGATAATCCCATTCAATAGCAAACGGATAACTGCTTTGCGATATAGCGGCCGCTGCGAAGGATTATTTGAACTACGTTGCATCCATTCAGTATAGGTATTAATTAAATACTGAACTCTAAAAGGCAAGTATTTATCCAATTGCATGCTAGGATGGTTTGCCAACCGGATCAAATAAGGAGTCGTAAAAGTTGTTACTGCGGATACTCCCACAATAAGCGGATAAAGATTAGGACTGATTACATCTAAAAGTAATCCCATGCTGATAATAATAAAAGAAAATTCACCTACTTGTGCCATTCCCATACTGATTCGTACGGAATTATCCAGACTTTGACCACTTAAAAAAGCGCCTATTCCGGTAATTAAAAATTTGCCTCCGATCGTTACAATGCAAAGTAATAGTAATGTGGGCCATTGTTCAAATAAAATCATCGGGTCGATTAGCATACCCACGGAAACAAAAAATACTGCTGCGAAAATATTTCGGATGGGTAAGATCAAATGTTCAATCCGCCGAATTAAATTGGTTTCCGCTAAAATCGAACCCATGATAAATGCACCTAAGGCGGTAGAGTAATGAAAATAGTCTGCTACACATACCAGGAATAAGCATAAGGCAATAGAAACGATGGTTAGTGTTTCATTATTCAGCAGAGGAGTGATGCGACGGATGAAAGAAGGTACAAAAAAATAGCCGATTAAAAACCAGGCCCCGACGACTAAAATCAATTTCAGGGTTGCTCCTAATAGTTCCATAGAAAAGATATTGCTGGTGGAGACGACGGTTGAGAGTATGACTAGTAATAAGATAGCGAGTAGATCTTCTACAATCAAAATTCCAAAAATCATTTCAGCGAACGGTTTATTTTTAAGTTTTAATTCCTCCAACGCTTTGATAATAATAGTAGTGGAGGAAATTGAAAGTGCAGCGCCTAAAAATAAGCTGTCAAAAAAAGACCATCCTAACAACAAACCACTAATAAACCCTAATATCAACATCCAACTGACTTCCCAAATGCCAGTAAGCCCCGCTGAAAATCCTACACGTTTTAATTTATGGAAACTAAATTCTAATCCCAGGGCAAACATAAGAAATATGACGCCAAGATCAGACAAGGTTTGGATGTTAGGAAGGTCAGTTACTAAGGCATGAGGCGGAGTGTACGGGCCAATGATAACGCCCGCTACTAGATAACCAAGTACTACGGGTTGGCGAATTTTTTGGAATAGCAAAGCAACTAGGCCGGAAATGCCCAGGATAATGGCTAAATCTTTAATTAAGGGCGCAAGCTCATGCATAACACATTTTATTCAAAAAACTCACAGACTTTTTTGGCCACAGATTTATCATGTAAGATTTTTCTA
>JBIOEC010000304.1:0-1804 GCA_044445645.1 Gammaproteobacteria bacterium
CTCTCTATTTGTTGGCGTTCGCCTATCAACCTCTCAACACCCTCTCGGCTTGCGCGTCTGACCTTAAAGCCTTCCACATCCATCAACACCTGTCCTGATACTGCATACACCACAATATCAGCTTCAATAAACTCTGCATCTCTGTGGGTTAGCTTAACCCGCGCGGCACAAGTTTCACTCCATGCGGAATATACTTTGATCGCCGCAAACCCTATCGGTAAATAAATCGATGAAGAATCTTCTGTAGTTACCCATATTCCTAATGCCTGTAACACGCCATCTAACAATGGTGGATAAACTTGATAACGGCTATCTATTTCATCCACTGTCTTTATATAAACTAAAATATCATCACCTATTAATGCATCATTGCCTAACCTACTTCTTATCGATTGCAATGTTTGAAAATGCACATCATACTCTATGCCTTTTTCTTTAAGCGTGGCGTAAAATCCAGTAATATCTATCTCAGTATTAAATTCTGCATGCAGAGCTTCCATATTCTCCATTGCAGGATGAGGTACCCATGCATGAGTCCCCTGCATTTCAGCATGACGTATCCATTCCCCGGATGCCCCTTGACTGAAAATTTCAATTCCGTCATTAATTCTCACTACCTGCAACAATTGTGCTTTTTCATCGCTCAATACTAAAGGACGCTCTATATTCAAATTTCTCAGCTCTAATACCTGACTTGCCTCTGTTTCAAGAGCTAATACCATTAAACCTAACTCTACGTATCCTGCACCTGGAAACAGGATATAATTAAAAATCTGATGTCCTTTTAAATATCGAAGTTCATCCGAGGCTAAATCTAGCATTTGCTCATATACAGTACTTTCTTGATTCGCTATTGCTGGTAAACGCGCGCCTAACAATGGATGCACTTCTTCGCCAAGTCCAATCCTTTTCTTCTTACGTAGCAAAACAGGTGCCCAATAGCGTTCTCGGTGAAACTCAGTCTTTGGTATGGACGCTCTTTCAGAAGAAAGTTCTTGCGGAAAAAACTCTTCAAGGATCACATGTGCATTTGTACCACTAAAACCAAAACTATTTACTCCGGCGCGTCTCACTCGGCCAGTAGATGTCTTCCATGGTATTGGTTCTAATGGAATTTGCGCAGGAATAGAATCTAAATTAATCGCAGGATTAAGTTCTTGAAAATGTAAATGCCGTGGAATCTCTTCATGTTTCAATGCCAAAACTGTTTTAATTATTGCAGAAATACCTGCTGCTCCTTCTAAATGCCCAACATTGGTTTTAACTGTACCTAACGTTAATTGGCCTTTATGTCCATTAAACACTTGTACTAGGGCATTTACTTCGATCGGATCGCCGATACTAGTTCCCGTGCCATGCACTTCAATGTAATCAATATCATCAGGATTTAATTGTGCTTGCTGTAATGCCTTTCTTATCACGACTTCTTGTGCGGGACCATTCGGAACAGTTAATCCCGTACTGGCTCCATCTTGGTTTATTGCGCTACCTTTGATCAAAGCCAATATGCGATCATTATCCCGTTGTGCATCGCTCAACCGTTTCAAAATAATAATGCCACATCCTTCACCGCGTAAATACCCATTCGCATCTTTATCAAAAGTTTTACAATAACCCTCGGGAGAGAGCATATGCAATTGACATAAAGCTGACATCACCATGGGCGATAAAATTACATTCACTCCCCCCGCTAGAGCTAGATCACATTCTCGATTGTGTAAACTTTGGCAAGCTAAATGCACAGCCACTAGAGAAGATGAGCATGCAGTATCTAACGAGACACAGGGTCCTTTTAGTCCAAAAC
>JBIOEC010000305.1:0-1802 GCA_044445645.1 Gammaproteobacteria bacterium
AAATACGTCATTCCCGCTGTGAGATCTGACTTCGTAGAAATCTTTGCTCAGCGAGAATGTCGCTGTCGATTATTTAAAAGCTATACCCAAAGCGTTTGATATTTTGGTATTCTACCGGATCATAAGCGGCGTATTTGAAATGTTTTTCCCTCAAAAAATGCTCGAAAGAGCCTTGCTATTCCTGTGCTTTTTTGAGAAAAAAACATTCCAACTACTTGCTTCTGATCCGGTAGAATACCAAAATATCAAACGCTTTGGGTATAACATAGAGGCATCTGCTAAACTAATCTTAACTTAGACAAATTTTACGGACTTAGAACATGGCTGTGGCATTTATTTCTCACCCTGATTGTTTATTGCACGATATGGGCCAGCATCACCCAGAGCAACCTGCACGTCTTAGAGTCATTGACGAAGAGCTGGCACTTAGGGGGTTAAATGCGCGCTTAGAAAAACATCTTGCGCCTTTGGCTGCGCGTGAACAATTATTGCGGGTGCATACAGCAGAATATATTGAATCCATTTACCAATTAGCGCCACAAACTGGCTTAGTTTCTTTAGACCCAGATACGGCTATGAACCCATATACATTAACCGCTGCATTACGTGCAGCCGGCGCAGTAATTTACGCGGTGGATTTAGTCATGCAGGGAGCCGTAAAGGCAGCGTTCTGCAGTATTCGGCCTCCAGGACATCATGCAGAAAGAGACCGCGCCATGGGATTTTGTTTTTTCAATAATGTTGCTGTTGGCGTTGCTCATGCTTTAGAACACTACCAGTTAAAGCGCGTGGCGATTGTAGATTTTGACGTACATCACGGTAATGGCACAGAAAACATTTTTCAACATGATGAACGAGTTTTGCTATGCTCATCATTCCAACATCCATTTTATCCTTTTAGTGGTGCCACTACTAAAAGCAGTCACATTATCAATTTACCCTTGCCCGCAGGTTCAGGAGGCGAAGTTTTCCGTAAAAAAGCAGCAGAATTGTGGTTTGAGCCAATAAAACAATTCCAGCCAGATATGCTATTTTTCTCTGCAGGATTTGATGCTTATATTAATGATGAGATGGCTAATTTACGGTTTACCGAAGATGACTATGCGTGGATAACCCAAGAAATAAAGCAAATAGCAGAAATAACCTGCCAAGGCCGCATGATCTCCGCTTTAGAAGGAGGATATGATTTAGCGGGCCTTGGTAAATGTGTCGCAGCACATATTGGTGAATTACTAAGTACTGGCGATTCTAATTAAGCCCGTCTATAAGGCGGCTAATGCTGCCGCATAATTAGGTTCTTGCGCAATTTCAGCGACTTGCTCGGTATAAATCACTTCGCCTTGTGGGTTAATCACAACAATGGCGCGAGAAAATAATCCGGCTAATTTACTATCACTGATTTTTACTCCATATTGCTCACCAAACTCTGGATGACGGAATGCAGAAACGGAAATAACTTTATCCAAGCCTTCAGCACCGCAAAAGCGGGTTTGCGCGAAAGGCAGGTCCATTGAGACGCATAAAACTTGGGTGTTATTTAGGGCATTGGCTTCACTATTAAATTTACGCACGGATGTTGCGCAGGTGGGTGTATCAATGCTTGGGAAAATATTTAAAATGATATTTTGACCTGCTAAATCTTGCAGAGAAAGTTCATTTAGGTCCGTCTTGGTTAATGTGAAATTGGGGGCTTGGCTGCCCACAGAAGGTAAATTACCAATAGTATGAACTGGGTTGCCTTGTAATGTGATTGTAGCCATTGGATGCTCCTCAATTGTTTGTGTGAATGATAATATATAATG
>JBIOEC010000306.1:0-1791 GCA_044445645.1 Gammaproteobacteria bacterium
CGATTAAAGAATACGTACCTTTATTATCTCGTTTAGATCCCAAACAGGTGGAAGCTATGGTAAATGAATCTCAAGAAGACTTGGCAGTAAAAACAGATGCAGCAACTCCAGCTACACGTTTGCAAGCAGATCCGATTAATGCTGAAATCACTATCGATGACTTTAGTAAAATTGATTTGCGTGTAGTGAAAATCATCAATGCCGAAGAAGTACCTGAAGCAGATAAACTGATAAAACTCACCATCGATCTAGGTGGTGAACAACGCACGATTTTTGCTGGCATTAAAGCCGCTTATTCCCCTGAACAACTCATCGGCAAATTAACTGTGGTAGTTGCCAATTTACAACCACGTAAAATGCGGTTTGGTCTTTCTTCGGGTATGGTATTGGCCACAGGGCCAGGTGGAAAAGATATCTGGATTATCGAACCGAATGCGGGTGCAGAACCGGGAATGCGGGTTAAATAAAATAAAGAGGAAAAATTAAGAATAACCACTGTCATCCCACGGCTTATCTGCGGATGACAAAATTCTTATGCCTGGAATGAATACATCATTAACACAAAAAATTGAAGCCTTACTCCCGCAGACCCAATGCACTAAATGTGGGTTTAACGGCTGCTTACCTTACGCCGAAGCCATTGCCTCCCAACAAACAGATATCAACCGCTGCTCTCCTGGTGGTAGTATAACCATTCAAGCCCTGGCAGATTTACTGAGTAAAGACCCAATCCCTCTAGCTGCCGATGTTGTTCCCACTTTATCCGAACAAATAGCCGTAATTAAAGAAGAACACTGCATTGGCTGCACCTTATGCCTAAAAGTATGTCCAGTAGATGCTATTATCGGTGCAGGTAAGCTGATGCACACCGTTCTAGCCGAATGGTGCACCGGATGTGAATTGTGCATTGCCCGTTGCCCAGTGGATTGTATCTCCATGATAGATAAGCCTAGCGACATTGCGGCACCCTCTGCTGCTGAAAATAAACAGCGCTATCAATTCCACCAGCAACGTTTTTCCCCTAAAAATCAAACACTTCCTACTATAATGGTAGAGGATAAGCAGTCGATGATTAATGCCGCCTTGGCCAGAGCCAAAACCAAAAAAGTTTGACAGCTGGTACAACTTGTGTTATTTTTCTACAACTTTCTATACCTTGAGGAAATATAAATGAAGCAACTTATTCGTTATGGATTATTATCAACCGCTTTGAGTGCTAGCTTAGCTAATGCTGGATTAGTAGAAACCGTTTTCGAAAACCAAACTGGGTATGATCTCTATATTACCCCTGTTGAAATTTACCATTATGACGAAGGCAAAGTAGTGCATAAAGAACAAAGATTACCTGCTAATGGGCCTACCTTTAATGGGCTTACCCTTATAGAACTTACAACAAAGTATGAAGCTGAAGAAATTGAAGTTTATATAGAAAAAATAGTTGTGAAAGATCCTACGACTCAAGAAGTCATTGATACTATTACTTTTGAGCGCTCATATGGAGGAGAAACAGGCCCTATTAATGATTGCATGTTTGAACATCGTTTTAAGAATGCGGTTAATAGCAAAGGTGAACGTTCTTATAACCTCGTTTCACTTGACTATCATTTAGCTGATCGAGAAGATCCACCCTACGATGGTTATTCTTGTATCAAACAAGGTATTAAAGTTTGGATGTAACATTAATTTTCTGAAACTACTCCTCCACTTTGAAATCAAAGTGGAGGAGCCCTTCTTATCACTGCTTCAAAAAAACTAATTTTTTATCATGAACATCCATTAACATGGTATCCC
>JBIOEC010000307.1:0-1785 GCA_044445645.1 Gammaproteobacteria bacterium
ACCCAAAGCGTTTGATATTTGGGCATATCTAAGACAGATTAGGTCCTAATCTATCTTAGATTATAGCTAAGATGACAAATCACTTTATCGTTCTGCTGCTTTCCCGGCTACTGCGGGAACTTCGGTATTTTCATAAATTAACAGTGGTTCAGCTCCACCCTTAATAACGGTAGCATCAATCACCACTTTGCTTACATTTTTCATGGACGGCATATGATACATCGTGTCCAGCAACACATTTTCTAGAATTGAACGCAAACCACGTGCACCGGTTTTACGCTGTAGTGCTTTATCAGCAATTTCTTCTAAAGCATCCGCCCGAAATTCCAACTCAACTCCTTCCATAGCGAATAAGCTTTGATATTGCTTGGTTAGTGCATTCCGCGGTTCATTTAAAATCTGAATTAAAGCTTTTCTATCTAGCTCCTCAAGCGTCGCAATGACCGGCAAACGGCCTACAAACTCTGGAATTAAGCCATAGCGAATCAGATCTTCAGGCTCTACATTATTTAGCAGTTCGGTGATATTCTTCTTGTCATCTTTACTGGCTACTTCGGCCACAAAACCAATCCCACCCTTTTCTGAACGTTCACGGATAATTTTTTCTAGCCCTGCAAAAGCGCCTCCACAAATAAATAGAATTCCTGAGGTATCTACTTGCAAAAACTCTTGTTGTGGATGTTTACGGCCACCTTGTGGGGGAACTGAGGCAACGGTGCCTTCAATTAATTTTAATAATGCTTGTTGCACCCCTTCACCGGATACATCACGGGTAATAGAAGGGTTATCCGATTTACGGGAAATTTTATCAATTTCATCGATATATACGATGCCTGTTTGTGCACGTTCCACATCATAGTCGCATTTTTGCAGGAGTTTTTGAATAATATTCTCTACATCCTCACCTACATAACCAGCTTCGGTTAATGTGGTTGCATCGGCAATGGTAAAAGGCACATTTAATAAGCGTGCTAATGTTTCCGCTAATAAGGTCTTACCACTACCCGTTGGTCCGATTAATAGAATATTACTCTTACCTAATTCTACTTCTTCCTCTTGCGGCTTGCTGCTATATAATCTTTTATAGTGGTTATATACTGCAACAGCCAATGCTTTTTTAGCTTTGAGCTGACCAATCACATATTCATCTAAAATAGCATTAATTTCATGTGGGGTAGGTAATTGATGTGTTGCACCAGGTGCATTCTGTTCTGTTACTTCTTCACGAATAATATCTGTGCATAAATCTACGCACTCATCACAAATAAAAACCGATGGGCCAGCAATTAATTTGCGGACTTCTTGCTGGCTTTTGCCACAAAAAGAGCAATAAAGCAATCGATCGAGTTTGTCTGTCATAATACCGCCCTCTCATTTAACTCTTGCTTTCTTTCTTTAGCAAGCGCTTCTCTAAAACGGAATCAATTAATCCATATTTACATGCAGCTTCTGCGCTCATAAAGTTATCGCGCTCAGTATCTTGCTGCACTTTAGCTATCTTCTGTCCAGAATGATGCGCTAAGATTTCATTCATCCGTTTTTTTATGGCTAGCATTTCCTTAGCATGAATTTCTATGTCTGTTGCTTGCCCGGAATAACCGCCTAGAGGCTGATGGATCATCACTCTGGAATTCGGCAATCCATACCGCTTCCCAGTCGCCCCACTGGCTAACAACAAAGCGCCCATGCTCGCAGCTTGCCCAATACAATAGGTGCACACGTCTGGCTTAATAAACTGCATGGTATCGTAAATGGCCATACCTGCGGTCACCGAGCCCCCTGGAG
>JBIOEC010000308.1:0-1775 GCA_044445645.1 Gammaproteobacteria bacterium
ATAATGATCGTCCTGAGGATTTAGTAGGATTGTTTCAATTTTTAAATGATGCTGCAATTAAAGTTCAATTAAAATTAAGACCTGAAAAAGTAAAAGAATTATTACAAGATAATGTACCTGGACCTGAAAAGCCATTACTTAAACTGCTATTTGAAAAGGCTAACACTTCCTTAATTAATCAGATAAAAGTTTGGGTTCATGAAGTATTACCACCTATGTGGGCAAATGAGTTGCTTAGGGCTTATGCTCCTCAAATGACTGGAGAACCATCAATGCCCTACCAACCAGCTCCCGCTGCAACTCTGGGCTGAATGTATTTTACTCACCTTGCTAAAAGTTCTAATATCCGCTACAGTTTCTAGTATTAAATAGAGTTATTCCCTATGAACTTCGGTCGTAAATTGGCGCTGATTGCCCAAGATTTGCAAATAAATTTTACTTTAAATGGTAAAATTCTACCATTAGATGACGTTTTTGCTGAGCGTGGGTTATTACCTGCTATTATGCGTCGTGCTGACCAATTATCATCATTCTGCCTTGGATACGGCCTTGGCATTAACTTTGAGCCTGATAGCGATGCTCGCTTAGGCGTCATTTGCCAATTTGATGAGAATGTTGCCGATGCCTTCCGTTTGTTATGTGCTACGGAAATTTTTTACGAATTAATTGAAGCCGCGACAGATAAACAAAATATTGCTCTTGATGATTTAATGTACGATTAGAAATAATATAAAAATTAAAGATACCTAAACTTGGTGAACGTTGATATTTGGTCGAGGTTGCACGCAAATGTGGAGCATACATGCAGTATGTGAGCATTTTCTAGCCGCATTTGCGTGCAAGATCGGGCAAATAGCAACGTTCCTATCTACAAAGCCGGGAACTATAATATGGCGGGACAAGGTGGTGCACCTCCAGCACAAGACCAGACAGGCTCCTTAGATTTTCTATGGGGTGCTGTCGCGGTTGTAGTGATTGGTCTGCTTATTTGGTTTTTATTCAGAGACTATATAGTCGTTGCCGTTACCACAGTAAAAATATGGGAAATGCACTTTGCAGGACTCTATAGTGCAGAACCGCACACACTTATGCCCGTGGTCGAATTTTACCGAGACCACCCTGATCAAGTAGACTTTAACACTATGAAACTATTGGTTAGTGAAACGGGTAAATTTATCGCCATACCGTTTGCCATAATTTGTTTTATACTAGCTGGAATCGTTTATTTTGGCCCATTTTCGGCTCACTTTCGTAATATTTATGATATGAAAGCACTTTACAATAGCCAAAAAAATCTTTGGCCACAAATTTTGCCGGTTGCTAAACAAAATTTAATTGCGACTCCTATTAACGAAGGTCCTTGGGCCATGGCTATGAGCCCAATGGAATTTGCTAAAAAATACCACTTATTACGTGAAATTCGCGAGCAAGGAACGGGAGATAAACTCATTCAACGTGGAGTTAAACTCCGCGTAGAAGTTATTGAAGATAAAGCCGAAAAGGTATTTATCACACAATTGGGGCCTCTTTGGGAAGGGGTAGATAAACTGAATGATTATACTAAAGCCTTATTTGCTGCATTCGTGGCTCGTGGAAATCATGATCGCATAGTTTCACGAGAGTTGCTGGATCATATTTCCGCATCCAGCCAAAATGGGACTCCAGATTTTTCGGGCGCGGATAAGATTATTGCAAAATATAAAGATAATAAAAAAATAGAAAAAATAATTTCACAACATGCATATGTACGTACAGTAATGGCCTCCATACTAGAG
>JBIOEC010000309.1:0-1753 GCA_044445645.1 Gammaproteobacteria bacterium
ACTACCTCCATTGGAGATCTATCAATCCACAGCGGCACTGTATTTATTAGGGACGCATAAATTGGGTCCTGATAGGGAGCAAAGAATTTGTGAGGATATTCAAAATACGTTGCAGTTGTATTCGGATTTTATAAATAACGTGAAAGGGAATGCACGGTTATGGCAGGCGTTGTTTGATTTATATGATACTCATCGCGATAAAGTTGGGCGCATTATGTATGTTACCAATCGAAGCAATGTTGGAGAGTTAGCGAAATCACCCGCGTTATTGGCTATGGAAGAAACCCGTATATTGTTAACAGCCTTGGTTTCGTGGGTAGAAGGTGATAGTCCCCTTGGAGAAAAGACTCGTAGGATCTTAGGGATGGATAATTTAGAAAGTATCTTAAAACTCAGTATATTAGACGCACAGCAAAAACGCGCTACTATTCCTGCGGAAGCCACTCCAGTTGAAAAGTATCGATATGAATTACGGCTGGGTTTAACGGCTTTAAATTGTGATGCATGGAGCCCTTATTTAACTATTCCAGTTAAACCAAGTGGATTTAAGACCGCAGTAGATATGTTGTTTCTGAATTTAATTCAGGAGCCAGTTCATGGAAGCGATAAAGTTTTTTCTTTAAGATCTGATTCAGATTTTGAACTACATCCTTACGAACTTGATCAAGCGAAAATTCCAACAACATGTCATGTCGATGCGGAGAGAGTTTTTGTTTCAGTTGCAGATAGCGGTTTGGTCAACTGGATTAAAAATGACCGTCCTTTTTATGGCGTAGAATATTTTGGTCCTAATGGAGTCGTTCCCATTACAACCAATATTGAATTGAAAACAATCTCAACGTGTAATGTGGGCATGCTGTCCTTATACTTCGGATGTGATCGCACAACAATAGATTTAGTAAAGCAATCAACACCTGCAAAACGCTTGAAGAGATTTTTTGAAAATAATGTACGCCGGTTAGAAAGTTCTACGCAAGTAGATAATGTTGGGGGAGCAAACAGTAAAAGCTGGTATACGATAACAGTTAGGGCAAAATTAGCAGATGGAAGAGATAGTGCAAGCCTTCAATCCTTGGTTGCAAGCGAACGCCTCCCACTTGAATACTCTGCAGCATTAAACAGCGCTGCAAACGGAGTTTTAAGATTAGATAAATTAAAAACCGCATTTCAATATTATGTATTAAGTTCATCAGGAGAGCTGCTGAAAGCAAAATCATTTGCAGAAAGAAATTCTATTGATCCTTATTGCTTATTGTTTTTAGTAGCAATCCTTGGTCGTTGGGATATCTTCGAGAGTACTTCAGCACCGGTAAATTTTAATTACACTTTCACCTCTGAAGGTGGAACATTAACCCCCTTAATGCTTGCAGCCCAATATGGTCGAGAAGATGTCGTTAAAGCTTTATGCTCGAAAATGACATTGGCCCAGATTGCAACACAATCATTAGATAAAAAAACGGCAGGTCAATATGCATTAGAGCAAGGTTTTTATAGCATTGCCTATTTATTAAATGCCGGTTTAAGCCCTCTGGAAATCAACCAGTGCGAGGAGAATCTCTCTCTGACGGCCTCATCAGTCGCAATAATTAATCCCCCGAATCAACTTGCCATTGATTTGGCTCAAGTCCTTCCCCCACTTGGCATGGCATTTGGTGAATCCTGACCCAACATAGCGCGACATATCGTGGCGCTTGGCCCCAGCCTGGATGCCGCCATGATGCCGCTCTCCGATCCTACCGATTATGCCATCGAC
>JBIOEC010000310.1:0-1740 GCA_044445645.1 Gammaproteobacteria bacterium
GATTATTTGAAACTATATTAGGTGCAGAAGATGCGATTATTAGTGACGCGCTGAATCACGCGAGTATTATCGATGGGATTCGTTTATGCAAAGCGCAACGGTTTGTATATGCGAATAATAATATGAAAGAACTCGAAAATCACTTGAAAGCTGCACAAAATTGTCGCTTTCGTTTGATCGCTACAGATGGTGTATTTTCTATGGATGGCGCAATTGCGAATTTACCTGCTATTTGCGATCTGGCAGAAAAATATGATGCTTTGGTTATGGTAGATGACTCCCATGCGGTCGGTTTCATGGGCGATACCGGTCGTGGAACACATGAATATCATCATGTTATTGATCGCATCGATATTATCACTGGAACTTTAGGTAAAGCATTAGGTGGTGCTTCCGGTGGTTATACCGCGGCGAAAAAAGAAATTGTTGCATGGCTGCGTCAACGTTCTCGCCCTTATTTATTCTCTAATAGTTTAGCACCCGTAGTTGCCGCCACGTCCGTCGCCGTATTAGATTTATTAACCCATGAATCCCGACTTCGCGAGCGTTTGTGGGAAAACACCCATTATTTCCGGGAAAAAATGACTGCCTTAGGTTTTAATATTATTCCAGGTCAACATCCCATCGCTCCTGTGATGTTAGGTGATGCAAAACTTGCCTCCGGAATGGCGGAAGAACTATTAAAAGAAGGCGTTTATGTGATAGGATTTTCATTTCCTGTGGTACCTAAAGATAAAGCCCGCATTCGTACCCAAATGTCGGCGGCGCATACGCGCGCAGAATTAGATACCGCTATTGCTGCATTTGCAAAAGTGGGCAAACAAATGGGTGTTATTTAGTACAAAAGGAGTCGAAAATGAAAGCCTTAGTAAAAGCATTTGCTAAACCTGGCATCTGGATGGAAGATGTACCAAAACCTACCCAAGTTGGCCCCAATGAAGTATTAATTAAAATTCGTAAAACCGCCATTTGTGGCACTGATATGCATATTTATCATTGGGACAAATGGGCACAAGCGACAGTTCCTGTTCCGATGATCACCGGCCATGAGTTTGTAGGAGAAATTGCAGAAATAGGCAGTGAAGTGGACGGTTTAAAAGTAGGCGATCGCGTTTCAGGTGAAGGTCATTTAACCTGCGGCCATTGTCGCAATTGCCGTGCAGGGAAACGTCATTTATGCCGCAACACCGAGGGCATAGGATATGATTGTCCCGGATGCTTTGCTGAATATTTTGTTTTCCCGGCGTTCAACGTTTGTAAATTGCCGGATGATATCAGTGATGAAGTTGCTTCTATTTTAGATCCATTTGGTAACGCTACTCACACCGCCTTATCATTTGATTGTGTGGGTGAAGACGTATTAATTACCGGTGCTGGTCCTATTGGCATTATGGCAACTGCGATTTGCAAGCATGTGGGTGCTCGTCATGTTGTGATAACGGATGTCAATGAATACCGGTTAGATTTAGCCAGAAAAATGGGCGCTACTCGTGCGGTTAATGTGCAAAAACAAGCACTAAAAGATGTTATGCAAGAATTAAACATGCAAGAAGGTTTTGATATCGGACTAGAAATGTCAGGGAATGGGCAAGCCTTTAGAGAAATGTTAGATATTATTGGTCATGGCGGACGCATCGCATTGCTAGGTATTCCGCCAGAAGAAATTGCTATCGATTGGAACAAAGTCATATTTAAAGGATTATTTTTAAAAGGCATTTATGGCCGCGAAATGTTTGAGAC
>JBIOEC010000311.1:0-1735 GCA_044445645.1 Gammaproteobacteria bacterium
ATTTGGAATGTTTTTCCCTCAAAAAATGCTCGAAAGAGCCCTGCTATTCCTGCGCTTTTTTGAGAAAAAAACATTCCAACTACTTGCTTCTGATGCATTAGAATGCCAAAATATCAAACGCTTTGGGTATATAATTTAAATCCAATTCGCGTGATATTATGCTACATATTTACGATACTTTAAGCCAAACTAAAAAACTTTTCGTTCCACGTACGCCTGGTAAAGTGGGTATGTATGTCTGTGGTATGACAGTTTATGATTTCTGTCATATTGGTCATGCACGCACTCAGGTAGCCTTTGATGTTGTTTATCGCTATTTACGTCATTTGGGATACGATGTGACTTATGTACGGAATATCACTGATATCGACGATAAAATTATCGCCCGCGCACATGAACAACAGGAAGATTGGCAAGCCTTAACAGCACGGATGATTCAAGCCATGCGTGATGATTTTGGTTTGCTGGGCATTTTACCGCCTAGTCTAGAACCACAAGCGACTCATACGTTACCACAAATGTTGGCAATGATTGCTCAATTATTAGAAAAAGAAATTGCTTATATTGGCAGTAATGGTGATATATTTTTTTCTGTGGCACGTTATCCGCATTATGGAGAGTTAGGTAAACGTCATTTAGAAGAACTGTGTGTAGGTGCACGTGTAGAAGCCAATCCCGTTAAACATCAGCCCTTAGATTTTGTATTATGGAAGCAAGCCAAACCCGATGAACCTGCATGGGATTCGCCCTGGGGTAGAGGTCGTCCGGGTTGGCATATCGAATGCTCTGCTATGTCTACCGATTTATTAGGCCCAGGATTTGATATTCATGGCGGTGGTTGTGATTTACAATTCCCGCATCATGAAAATGAACGCGCGCAATCGGAAGCGACCACCGGAGTAACTTTTGTTAACTTTTGGATGCATGCTGGGTTTGTGCAAGTGAATGATGAAAAAATGTCTAAATCCTTAGGCAATTTTTTTACTATTCGCGAAGTGCTAAAAGATCATGATCCTGAAGTCGTGCGCTATTTTCTGATATCTAGCCATTATCGCAGCCCCGTTAATTATTGCCGGTATGCGTTACAGCAAGCTCATGCTTCTTTAGCCAGACTTTATGGCGCTTTACGTTATTTACCCACGGATGTACCTGCATTAGAAGCAAACCAAGCAGAATTATTATCCAAAGATTTTTATGCGGCGCTGGATGATGATTTTAATTTACCAGTGGCATTAGCCAGTATGTTTGAACTTGCCAAAACGGTGCAACGCGAACGCGAAGCCCAACCACAATATGCCGCGCAACTCGCTAATTTATTGCGCATCCAGGGAAATTTGCTGGGCTTGCTAGGACGTGATCCGGAAGAATTTTTCCATGGATATTCCGCTAATGATGACTCTGCAGAAATCGAGGCCTTAATTGCACAACGTAAATTGGCACGTGAACAAAAAGATTGGGCTGCTTCAGATGCAATTCGTGACGAGCTACAATGCCGCGGCATTGCCATCGAAGATAGCAGTACAGGCACAACCTGGCGAAGAATCACTGAGACTTTTGAACCCCTATAAAAATTTGCTTCTTCCCTTGAGTTCTGAGGAATTGTGCTGAATAGCTACATAATCAAAGCATTAATTGTAGACTAAGCGATCCAAATTCCGCATGTGAATAATAATAGCCCACCAAATCCATCGTATGTGTTGATAAACTGCACAATAAAAAATGTAAAAGGCTAAAG
>JBIOEC010000312.1:0-1722 GCA_044445645.1 Gammaproteobacteria bacterium
ATGCAAGCGACACTGGTTGCTAGAACAGCAGCAGAAGAGACAATATAGCCCGTAACCAGCAGTGCAGATAGCGCAATTTCCATTACGCCAAATCCATCGCGAGCGGTTCGCGCGAGTGGCGGTTGAGGAAGTCCGGCCAGGGCGTCGTTTGAAGGCATGCCTATAGGTAAGGGGGCTTCTTTAGAAGATTTATCTGCCACCATCTGATCAAGGCTTATATTACCCGTTTTTTTGTAAAAGTGTTTTAGTTTGGTTAGGGTTTTCTGAGCCTCTTGGATAGATTGATTGTATTTCCTTATTTCATTTTCATATTCGGTTTGTGCTGATGTTTTAATGTTTGTTGTAACTTGATTTTCTTCACAAGTTAATTCTTCTCTACAAAGCTTTTCTAAGTTCTGGGCTACAGCCAAGGTTTTTTCTAATTCAATTTTTTCAATGTTTTCAGCTTCAATCTCTTTCCTTCTAGCACGTTCGGCGTAATAAGCACCAAAGCAAGTCGCAGCGATGCCAATTCCTATCATGAGGGGTATTCCCAACGGTGGAAGCGCGAGAGCGGCACAAACAAAAACTGCAATCGATGTAATTGCCAACACATGTAAAGCGCCATCAAAAAATCCATTGGTTGCTGCTAAGCTTTGGCCTAAGATGCGCTGTGCTTTGTTTGATTCCCACAGTGCATGAAGTATGCTAGTGAGATTTTCTTGAATATCAGTATGGATTATCTCATCAGTAGCACTGACTGGAGTCGATGTATCGGCTAATATTTTTAGCTTTAGTAGATGCTCACTGTTCTCTGGGAGGTCTGGAAAAATATTCCTTGCAGCCTCTTCCATGCGTTTTTCTATAGATTTAATTTTTGCTTCTTTTTCAGCCATATCCGCATTCAATTTTTGGATCAGATTAGCTCTAGGCCTGTCGATGGTAAAATACTTAATTATTCGCGGGATTAGCTGAATGACAACACCAATGGCAATATAAATGAGTCCGGTAGAATCTATATTTCTTTCTTCTTTTACTCTATAGAAATAGCTAGCAATGATAGAGGCTAAACCAAATGCATTACGAAATTGTTTTATGCAAAAATCAAATAGATCAATAGCTTTGTAGGTGAAGATAGAAGATGGTTGTTGTTGCAAAGATGGTTGAAGTGAAAGAGTTGATTCTAATGTTTCTTGGATAATACTCTGGGCTGCTAGTCTTAATGCTAGTCTTTTATTTTCAGAGTCGTCACCGGGTGAATCGATAAGTAACCCTTCATATTGGGCTAGAATTTTATCGGTGGTGACATCATTTAGGGCAGTATCTAAATTTAACCATGCTTGTATTATCTGCATTTCACGTGTAAGGGCAGCTTTTTCTTCTCCATAGGCTACGTATCCCCTGTAACATCCCCAGATGACACCTAAAACTCCTGCTGTGGCGGCTACTTCTGGGCGAACACCACTAAAATCTTCGGTTGCATACCCATAGGAAACCCCTGCTGCCGCAGATAAGGCGATAACATCAAAGGTACCCTCAATAAAGCCAGGAAGCCCTGCGAGTGGTAATCCAAAATAGGAAGAAAAGAGATGACTATCCCTTAAACTTTCTACTTTAACCCGACTTAACGGCTGATTCGGATCACTAATTGGCATAAGGCTTTTTTGAACTCCATTACTATAAGACTGCTATAGCATTGATACATACTACACTGTTCAAAAAAAGAACACAATGTAATTAAGG
>JBIOEC010000313.1:0-1714 GCA_044445645.1 Gammaproteobacteria bacterium
ATGTATTAGAAATAATTTTCGCACTTTTTTGTATTGTAGTATCTATACAAATGCTAATGGATTTTAAAGTACATGCAGCAGTGAAAAAACCAAGTAATCTGCAAATCCATAGTGCGGGCGTGATTATTGGAAGTTTATCTACTATTTTAGGTATAGGGGGAGGTAGTTTGACGGCCTCGTTTTTGAATTACTATAACGTGCCGATTCGAACTATTGTGGGAACTTGTGCAGCAGTAGGATTACCCATCGCGCTTGCTGGCACTTTAGGTATTATTATCGCTAGTATAGGTAAAATCGGCTTGCCTGCTTGGAGCACAGGGTATATTTATTGGCCAGCGTTTCTCGGCATAGTGTTAACGAGTATTATAGTTGCACCTCTAGGAGCCCATCTAGCGCATAAACTCCCAGTAGGAGTGTTAAAAAAAATATTTGCTTTGATGCTTCTTTTCATTGGACTTAAATTTCTATGGTAGCAAAATTGGAGAAATCATTATGTGGCCAAAAACTGTTATACCTCTTGTAAGTAAACTAGGCATAAGATTACCCATTATCCAAGCACCTATGGCAGGAGGGCCTACCACACCTGAATTGGTTGCTGCTGTCGCGAATGCGGGTGCTCTAGGCTCTATTGGAGCCGGTTATATGACTCCCGAAGCTATCCGCAAAGCTATTCAAGACACACATAAATTAACTCCGCATAATTTTTCGATTAATCTTTTTGTTCCACAACCTGCAGATAATTCACCGCAGAGAATTGCCCAAGCTAATCAATTATTGCAACCCTATAGAACAGAATTGGGTTTACCTATTCCTGCTGTTCCTGCACAAATAGACGCTGAAGCAGCTTATAGAAAACAATTAGATGTTATTCTTGAAGAGCAAGTACCTATTATTAGTTTTGCGTTTGGATTTCCCGATGCAAAAACTATTCAAGTGCTAAAAGAGCGAGGAGTGATCATTCTTGGTACTGCTACTACGGTAGATGAAGCCATTTATCTGGAAAAAAATGGTTGTAATTTAATCGTAGCGCAAGGCAGCGAAGCTGGAGGACATCGTGGAACCTTTTTAGGTTCTTTTCAATCTTCACTGATTGGAACTATGGCATTGGTGCCGCAGATAGTAGATAAAGTAAAAGTGCCTGTAATAGCCGCAGGAGGAATCATGGATGGTCGCGGCCTAGTGGCGGCTTGTGCATTAGGTGCAGCTGGTGTGCAAATGGGTACCGCATTTTTAACTTGTAAAGAAAGTGGTGCTCATCCTGCATATAAAGACGCTATTTTAAATAGCACCGAAGCCAACATCGTGTTAACCACAGTATTTTCAGGGAAACCCGCACGTGGTATTGAAAATAAATTTATCCAAGAAATGACGCCACATGCTGCAGAGCTACCTGGGTATCCCATACAACATGTGCTCACTCAACCCATCCGCCAAGAAGCGGCTAAGCAAAATCGCTCAGAATTCATGTCTCTTTGGGCGGGACAAGGAACACGCTTAAGTAGAGTATTGTCGGCAGAAGATTTAATTCAGCAAATTGTGGCAGAAGCAAGAAAGACTTTTAGTGAAATGCTTGCATCAGCACAAAATTCAGCTGCAGAAAACAAATTTTGAGTGATTAATTCGCATTAGGGGTGATTACAATTGCCCCTACATTTAACAGTCAGGTAGACATCTGTAAATTGAGATTGCATATTTAAGATATATATTGTAAATC
>JBIOEC010000314.1:0-1708 GCA_044445645.1 Gammaproteobacteria bacterium
GATTATTATAGTATTGATCCTGAAGCTGAAGATAAAACACCCGTGAAGCATGGTGGATTTATCGAGGATATAGAATATTTTGATGCTGCCTTTTTTGGAATTAGCCGGCGCGAAGCAGAAATGATGGACCCACAGCAGCGTTTATTATTGGAAATTACCTGGCATGCGCTTGAGAATGCGGGGATAAACCCCAAGGAGTTGAATGAGAGTGATGCGGGGGTATTTATTGGTGCTACGACTCTTGAATATGAAGACTTGTTGGTGCAAGCTCATGTGCATAATAGTTATATTGCCACAGGTAATACTTTAAATGTATTGTCTGGGCGTTTGTCCTATTGTTTAGGCTTACATGGGCCTTGTTTAACTTTGGATACAGCTTGCTCTTCATCATTAACTGCATTACACATAGCGAGTAATAGTTTACATTTGGGTGAAACAAGTTTAGCAATCGTAGGTGGGGTAAATGTTTTATTATCTCCCGACACATTTATTGATTTATCTAAAGCGAACATGTTATCGCTAGATGGTCACTGTAAAGTTTTCGATAATAAAGCGGATGGTTATGTACGTAGCGAAGGATGTGGAGTTGTCATTCTTAAAAGGCTAAGTGATGCAGTCAAAGATAATGATAGAATTTTAGCGGTAATTAAAAGTTCAGTTATGAATCAAGATGGCGCCAGTAGTGGACTTACTGTTCCTAATGGTGTCGCACAGGAAAAATTATTACGTGCGGCGCTTAGTCATGCTCAATTAGAGCCCCGGCATATTAGTTATTTAGAAGCACATGGAACTGGTACAGAGCTGGGGGATCCGATGGAGCTTCATGCACTTAGCATGGTATATCAGAAATCGCATGATGAGCAAAAACCGCTTATTATAGGTAGTGTGAAAGCTAATATTGGACATTTAGAATCGGCTGCAGGTATGGCTGGGCTTATCAAAGTGATTTTGAGTTTACAACATGAAGCTATACCTGCGCAAATTAATCTACAAAGCATTAACTCGAAAATTAATTTAACTCATATTCCTGCACACATCCCCCTGGAACTTACCCCCTGGAAAAAACAAGCGGAACCTCGTAGAGCGGGAATAAGTAGCTTTGGTTTTAGTGGAATTAATGCTCATATCATTTTGGAAGAAGCTCCTGTGAGTCTACAGATGAGACACCCTTTGCCGAAGACAGTATTCCATCGGGAATTCTTTTGGGCAAAAGCATTAGGAGAAAGACAGCTTAAACTCTATGAATGGAAAAATACATTACCGATAGTGGCTGAACGGGATTTATCGACACCTGAGCTTGTATGGGTAATTCTTGCTGACAAGAATGGGCTAAGTGAGAGTTTGGGTGGTTTATTACTTGATCGCGGGGCAAAGATTCTGATTTATCCTGCTAATACCTCTTGGGAGGATATCCAAGCTGAAATTTTTCAGCAGCAGCCATTAGCAGGGTTGATTTATTTTTGTAAGGGAGAAAATGACATTCCTTACCCAAGCTTGGCCAAAATTGATGCACCGTTATGGATTGTTTTTTCGCAAACAGATGTGATAGAAGACGGGATTATGGATGCTCAATCTCTAGGCTTGCAGGGTTTAGCTCGAGAAGCATTTTTTGCTGCCAATGCCCATGCTTCGTTGATTGGTATTCCGCAAGAGGTTTCTGCCAAACGACAAATTGCTAAAGCGTTGTATTTGGAACTTTGTCAGAAAC
>JBIOEC010000315.1:0-1706 GCA_044445645.1 Gammaproteobacteria bacterium
AGACAAAGGGTACGCATAGTCAGTTTTAAAAGCGCATCTCTAATGAGCGGCATTCTTATCATTTTCCAAAACTCCTTTCACTGTATCTATCATTGTCTGCAGGCTTTTACCCTGATTATATACCAATTTATCAACGGGGCATTTATAGCTATTCCCATCAATAGCTCTTATAATTTCTTGTTTTAATTCGGACCTGCTATTGATTTCACAATCTGGCCTACACCATTTTTCGGGTCTATCTGAGCCATAGATTCTGAAGTATTCTGGCGCTGGTAAAAAAAGCACAGGCCTATCAAGTATCATAAAATCAAGTGCCATGCCACTCACGTCAGTAATCATTATGTCGGATACTAGCATAATATTATCTAAATCATGGCCCAAAACAACTCTTACCTGATGAGTCGTTTTCTCAATTTTGGAAAGTGCCTCCCCCCAGTTAACACCTCCTGTATACCATTTACTCTTTCCCGTGAGCATTATAGGATGCAGTCTTAATAATAAATTAAGTCCCATACTCTCACACACATCAATTATCTTATATAACCATTCATTAGTCGAAGAAAATTCGCCCCAGGTTGGAGCATACATTATTGTTGGTACATGAGGAAGAGCAAGTTGGTCGAGAAATTGCGTCTTATTAAAAGATTCAGACTTTTTTAGAAGCCTATCTCCCTTCAAATATCCAATTTCAAACATAGGGGGCAACTTGCTACCATACATTCTCTGTGCAGTTATTAACGCTTTCTTATGCAAAGGTCCGTTTAATAGAACAGCCGAATACTTCTCAAGAAATCTGACATGCCTGTAATCTTTTGAGAAGTTGAGTCCGGCCATACCATGGGCATAAATGATTTTAGGACATTTCAGCTCAGAGCCATAACTCGAAACAGCAACTTCGAACAAAGCTTTTGCATTAGCAAATTTCGCCCATGGATACGCAAAATAATTTTTACCATAAGAAATGTTATATCTGTCTTTTAAAAATTTAAATAGCTCAATTTTGTACTTTTTAACCGGCCATTTTGAAGTCCCGATAAGGAGGGGGGCAATTTTTTTATCGCTATTTAACGAATCAACAAATTCCCTGATATGTTCCAAAAAATACACATGACCAACATTTATGGCAATTATCGACTTGGCAGCATACTGCAAGCGATAATTATCTAATTCATTCTTTTCATGGTAGAATATCTTTCGATAAATTGCACCGGAGATGGCGCGGAGCTTGTGATTTATAAAAAATTGCTCCTCAACTTTTGCTTTCAATCTGTTTAAAGTTATCAATTCTTATTTATCCCCAAAGTTATTTGCCTTCTCAAGATCCTCAATGAAATCCACTTCGACACAGTTTAAATCACTGATGTCTGCAGGATATATTTTTAAGCCTTGCTCAATGGCAAGCTCAAGACCTTTCTCAAAATAATCAGTGTTACTGCACTGTTTCAAACCCTTTTTAAATAAGTCTAAATCAATTGCTTTTATTAAATTGATTCCAACCGCTTCACCAAACCCATTCTGAACTTGTTTTGAAACCTCCTTAATGGAACCATCTCCATTTGTAACATATTTTATTTCCTCTTCACCTACTTGCATCGTATTCACAGCCATGCATGAATGATTGTTTTTTATCAATCGGCTAATGATCCTATGATCAAAAACAACATCTCCGTTCAGCCATAAGGCATCATCAGACTTCACCTTTGAGA
>JBIOEC010000316.1:0-1704 GCA_044445645.1 Gammaproteobacteria bacterium
GAAAACGGATTAAATTTAGTTTTAAAGTCGTAATAATCAATATTATCTTTACGCTTTAAGTAATTTGCCACTTTATAAGTGATTGGCACCGCACAAATTTCATAGATCAATTTAAATAAATATACCACAATGATCATCTGCCAAATTACCTCATAGGGTACAGTAAATAACATGGCAATATGTAAAAATATAACGGTATCCACAGCTGCGCCGACCGCAGTACTGGTGATAGCACGTAACCATAAATAATGACCCGAAGTTAAAATTTTTAGCTTGGCTAAAATCACTGAATTGGTAAACTCGCCAACCAGATAAGCAATAATCGACGCAATAAATACTCGTGGGACTGTATTGTAAACCACTTCATATGCCGCTTGCTCATTCCAAAAAGAAGAAGCCGGTAGATAAATTGTAACCCAAGTACCTAGAATCACAATTAGTGCGGCAAATAGACCTGTCCAGATCACCCGCCTACTGACTTTAAAACCATATACTTCCGTTAAAATATCGTCAAACACATAAGTGAGCGGAAAAAACATTAGTCCTGCAGGAAATGCGATACCACCTATTTCCGCAACTTTAAATCCCGTCAAGTTAGATAGAATTAGAAAGCCGGTAAAAAGTATTCCCACGATCACAATACTGGCACGTGTGGCCGCGCTGCTTTTTGGGAATTGTTTGATTAGCGCTAAGTTTTGGGTATGCTCTGCTGTATATAATGCGGCAATGTGAGCCACGTCTTCTTTGGAAAAATAGCTTAGCCATTCTCGGCTGTATAATTCGCTCACCGGTTTATTAAATATTTTACTACTACCCACAACCTGTACTTTAACATACACCTTGCCGGTATCTTGATAACTATCATCAACTGCCACAATCCGATAGGTATCGATTACTTTGATAGAATTGTCTTTAGTAAAAAAAATTTTTATTTTCGCCAGTAAATTAGATACCATATGTATCCATCCTTGATTCAATAATGACTCCATATATGATCTGTTTTTTGGTTAATTTTATCGGCTGGTGAGTCTGATCAAACCCTTTCAACCATATATCATCGCCCTCGATGATAACTCTACGCACGGTAGGAGTTACGCCTTCTACTGCTACCACCACAAAATGGCCGTCTTTATACTCGGCTTTAGGATCAACAATTAAAATAGATCCTTTGCGAAAACGCGGTTCCATAAAGGATAAACTATATAATGCAAACGTTTCCGTCGAGATTGGACGTTCTGTGGTAATCCAGTGCGGGTGATTGAGTGGGGTTAATTTTTTATTGAGAAATTTCCAAGATTTTACTTGTTCCCATTCTATAATGGGCACAACTTGCCACACCTTGCGTTGCGTAGGATTTAGGGTGCCGGCAATATGATTTGTGGATAAAGGTTCAAATCCACACAGTTGTCCAATAGTGATACCAAAATAATCTGCTATAGGTTTTAGTGTGTTAGCTCGCGGATCACGAGTACCGCCTAATAATAGGCGGTTAATGGTAGTTTGTGGCAAATTTACTTGTCGCGCTAATTCGGCTTCAGTTAATCTTGCTTGCTCCATAAGCGTACGCAAGATGCTGATTAGAGTAGATTGCGATTTATCTAGTTTGGTGGCCATATTTTAACAGAACAGAACGATAAGTGAATTTATATGCACCATACCAATATTAAAGCCTAATTAAGAACTTTTCTTTTCCATAAATTCAAC
>JBIOEC010000317.1:0-1693 GCA_044445645.1 Gammaproteobacteria bacterium
TGCATAACGCGTTCATTGCCATTAATCACTTGTGTAGGATTTTTACTAGCAAGATTACTGATGAAAATAAAATAAGGAAGTAAATCTTGATTAGCATCCACTAAAGGAAAACTTTTTTGATGCTGTTGCATGGCTGAAATTAATGCTTCAGCTGGGATTTGTAAGAAGTCTTTGGAAAATGTTCCTATTAGTGCCACTGGCCATTCTACTAGCCCCGAAACTTCATCTACTAAACTTTCATCGATAATGGCTTGCGCCGCATGTTGCTTAGGTAGAACTTGCAGTTGCTCAATAATTTTTTTCTTACGTTCTTCTTGATCCGCCATGACTTTACCTTGCTGGATAAGTTGCTCAAGGTAATTATTAGCATGAGTAAGGGAAATAGCCGCGGGTGCAAGAAAACGATGACCATAAGTGAAATTTTGTAACCGTAGCCCAAATATTTCACCTTCTAAAGCATGATCATCGAACCATAACATTGCCCAACGGATGGGACGAACAAAAGATTGCTTACCACTACCCCAGCGCATAGTTTTACCTAATTGCAGGCTATTAACTACTGTAGTTAGAATTTCTGGTAGTAATTCTTCTGTGCTTTTTCCCGGTTGATTGTAGCGATAGACTAAGCGTCCATTTTCCAAATAATTTTTTAGTTGACTGGGCTCTATATTACAAGAACGCGCAAAGCCTAGGCCTGCAGGGGTGGGTTCATCTTTATCATTGAATGCAACTTTTTGCTGTGGACCTTGACGCTCTAAACTAAGCTCTGGTTGTTGCGCAAGTAGCTCAGGAATATAAACCGCAATACGCCGCGGCGTGATATAAACTTTTATTTCTAGATGCCCAAGAAATTTTTGTTCCAATAAACTGCCAAGTTGCTGGATTAACTGTTGAGGAAAACGCGTTACTGCTGTGGCAGGTAATTCTTCTGTTCCAAGTTCGAATAATACGTTGACGGTACTCATATAGTGCTCTCCGTGTCAGATCCAATGGGAAAGCCTAATGCTTCCCGTCTTTGATAATAAGCCGTCGCCACCGCGCGTGCGAGTTGGCGAATACGTAAAATATAGCGTTGGCGCTCAGTCACGGAAATGGCTTGCCGTGCATCCAATAAATTAAATGCATGTGATGCCTTGAGAACCATTTCATAAGCAGGCAAAGGTAATTGGTGTTCGAGTAGTAACAGACATTGTTTTTCATAACTATCAAATTGAGTAAATAACGCGTGTGTATCAGCAAATTTAAAATTATAGGCTGACATTTCCACTTCATTTTGATGAAAGACATCTCCATAAGTGACAGTGCCTTGCGGACCTGTGGTCCAGATCAAATCAAATAAGCTTTCTTTATTTTGCAAATACATGGCAATACGCTCAAGCCCATAGGTAATTTCACCAGTAACAGGATGACAAGGTAAACCGCCTACTTGTTGGAAATAGGTAAACTGAGTAATTTCCATACCATTTTGCCATACCTCCCATCCTAATCCCCATGCTCCCAATGTAGGAGACTCCCAATTATCTTCTACAAAGCGTATATCATCCGCTAAAGTATCAATGCCTAACATCCTGAGCGAATTCAAATATAATTCCTGGATATTCTCTGGGGAGGGCTTCAACACAACTTGGTATTGATAATAATGTTGTCCGCGATTAGGATTTTCCCCATAACGCCCATCGGTCGGACGGCGGCA
>JBIOEC010000318.1:0-1690 GCA_044445645.1 Gammaproteobacteria bacterium
AGCTTATGGTACTGCGAAATAGTAATATTATCAATCTGTTTACATTAAACCCTTTTCCTTAAAACTCACATATCCCGATGATGAAACAATAAAATGGTCGATAACCGGTATTCCTGTAAGTTCACCAACCGATTGTAGCCGCTGTGTAAGTCTCAAATCTTCATCTGATGCTTCTAAATCTCCAGATGGATGATTATGTGCAACCATAATGCGAGCCGCCAATAATCGCACCGCTGGCTCAAAAACTTCTCTTGGATGAACCAACGTTTCGCTCAATGTCCCCGTAGAAATATCAATAATCTTAATTAGATTATTTTGTGAATCCAACAGTAAAGAGACAAAATGTTCTTTCTTTTCTCTTCCAAGTTTTTCACGAAGGTAATTTGCAACCTGTTGTGTTGAAGTTAATGAAATCCTGGCTGGTATTAATTCCATTGCGTATCTCTCTGATATAGTTTGAAAAAGTTTTACTCCGAAAGCATTTGAGGGTCCTATTCCTTTAATAACCTGAAGATCTTCTAATGAGGCATCGAGAACTCCTCTTAGCCCATTAAATTCTTTAATCGCAGCTTTTGCCTCTTGCTTGCAATCTTTTCTTGGAGTGCCAAGCGTCAACAAAAGTTCAATAATTTCATAATCTAAGAATCCATCGAGTCCTGATTGTAAGAATCTATCTCTTAATCGCTTTCTATAACCAGCACCCTTGGGCAAGTCTTTATCCATACCTAAATAGTACTCCCCTCACGCATTAAATACGATTTTTAAGCTATTATGAAGTAGTTGACGTAATAGCGGAGCCAATTGTAGTACCAGAAGTTGTGGTATACGTAGCATTATTATTAAATCCAGCAAAACCATCTACCCGCGATACTGGTTCATGAGGATAATGTTGATAGCCACGACATTCTACGTTTGAGCAATACCAATTTATACCCAAATAGATTAATATTCCTCCACCAATAGCACAAATGTTTTGATTTTCCATAGCAGGCCGAATTATACTCCCCCAGCCTACACAGGCAAAGCGCGGACTTCGGCGGGCAGACCCACGCTTAAAATACGATTTTTTATCGTTTACTTTCCTGATTGTATGACAACTCACAATAAAGGTCTCAGCTGAGTGTTATACCAGAACTATGAGCTGGCATAGACGTAAATCATACAAGAGTTCTCCTGAATATGGATGTGCATTACTTCTGGCTATTATTGGATTGGCCATTTATACAAATAATCAACAGATTCTTAGCATATTAATTCCGTTAACTGTTCTCGGTGTTATTGGATTTATTATCTATTTAGTATATAAACGCTATCAATACGACAAGCTTGCTAGTACGGGCATTTTTGATATTGATGAGATGGAGGGCACAGAATTTGAAAATCGGTTAAAAATACTATTTGAAAATCTAGGCTATCAGGTTGAACACACGGGGCGAAGCGGCGATGCAGGAGTAGATTTAATTATAAGAAAATACGGTCAAAAAACTGCAGTGCAGGCAAAACGATACGAAGGTCACGTTGGGGTCAGTGCAGTACAGGAGGTTCATACGGGTATGGATTATTACGACTGTGACAGAGCGATCATAGTTACGAATAGTCGATTTACTGATGAGGCGCTACGAGTAGCTCAAAAAACTCATATTAAGCTATGGAATCGAAATTATTTAATTAAAGTTTTACAAACTGAAAA
>JBIOEC010000319.1:0-1688 GCA_044445645.1 Gammaproteobacteria bacterium
ACATTATATGTGCCAATTTTATTTGCAAAATCACCATTGGCAGCAATGCGATCGGCTCCTACTAATATCTTCGTGATTTTACCATGTGCCATTAAACTCGCGGCCATATTGTCGCAGATTAACGTGTAAGGAATGCCCCATTGCTGCAGTTCCCAACTGGTTAAGCGGCCACCTTGTAGCAAAGGGCGGGTTTCATCCACATAAACATGAATATTTTTTCCTTCCAGATGCGCTTGATAAATAACCCCTAACGCTGTACCGTTGCCTGCTGTTGCTAAGCCACCGGTATTACAGTGGGTTAGGATTTGATCATTAGGATTAATTAATGTTGCACCATGTTTGGCAATGGCTGCACAGAGTTCTATATCTTCATTAAAAATAGTTTCAGCAGCAGTTATGACTGCAGATTTATCAAAAGGGGAGTGCGAAATGGCCTGTTGCATTCTATCCATGCAATGCATCAAATTAACCGCGGTTGGACGTGCTGCACGCAGGGTACTAGCCGCTTGCATTAATGTGTGTTGATCAGCACCATTTTGGGCTAAATATCCCAAGAGTACACTGGCTGAAATTCCAATTAAGGGTGCTCCGCGAATGGCTAGTTTTTGGATAAGGCTGACTAATTCGGTTACTGTGGAGCAAGGAACCCATTCTGTGATACCAGGCAATTTTTGCTGATCTAATATCCATAATTGTTTGCCATCATAACGCAGGCTAGTACAAATTAGAGGTTGCATAACTTTTCTTGAAATTCAGTAACAGGTGAATTAATATAGCATTTTTAGGATAATAAATCACTAGAGGTAACGTATATGGTATACCAACACTTTTCGCCTGAAGATGCTAAACAGCATATTCTTAGCTTAGGACTCATAAAAACCGGGCCTGGAATAGAAATAACGGCTGCGGAAATTGGTGATGGCAATTTAAATTACGTCTATAGTATTCAAGACGTACAAGGTCAACAAAAAATTATTCTTAAGCAAGCCGTTCCTTATGCACGCTGTGTAGGCGAATCTTGGCCGTTGACATTAGATCGCTCTAGGATTGAAGCTGAAGCACTGTTAGTGCATAGTCAATTTTGTCCTGAGCACGTGGTAAAAGTTCATCATTATGATAAAACTTTAGCCTTGATGGTGATGGAAGATTTATCCGACCATCAATTACTGCGTTATGCCATGATCGAACAAAAGAAATTCCCCTTATTCGCTCAACATGTAGGTACCTATTTAGCTAAAGTGTTGTTTTTTACCTCAGACTTTTATCAAGATCAACTGCAGAAAAAGCAACAAGTTTCACAATTTATCAATCCAGAATTATGTAAAATTACTGAAGATTTATTTTTTGTGGATCCTTATCAAGATCATCCGCGTAATCGTTTTAATCCATTAATTGCTGAAGAAGTAAAAAAAATATGGAATAATGCTCCCCTGAAACTAGCAGTCGCAAAATTAAAATATAAGTTTTTAACAGAATCGCAAGCATTGTTGCATGGTGATGCACACAGCGGTAGTATTTTTGTTACGCCTTCCAGTACTAAACTTATTGATGCGGAATTTGCTTATTATGGCCCGATGGGATTCGATGTGGGTTCATTGCTCGCAAACTTTATGCTGAATTACTGTGCACAACCTGGCTTGGCAGCTTCTTTGGAAATTGCTAACGATTATCAGCACTATATTTTAGAG
>JBIOEC010000320.1:0-1687 GCA_044445645.1 Gammaproteobacteria bacterium
CCGCAGCACGAATACCAACTACACGACCTTGTCGCCAAGCCCAAACAGATGGACTGACATATTGAACCGTTTTGATCTGTTTTTCTTTCAGTTGTTTAGAAACACGCAAGTTAAAATCTGGCGCATCAACGCCAATAAACAAATCAATTTTTTCTTTTTCGAATTTTTCAATTAAACCATCACGAATTTTAAATAATTCGGGTAGACGGCCTAGCACTTCAAATAAACCAAATAATGATAGACGATCAAGTGGATAAAGGCTTTTCAGTCCTTCCGCCTGCATTTGCGGCCCACCAATTCCAATGAAACGTACATCTGAATGAATTTTTTTTATTTCACGGATTAAATCAGCGCCCAAGGTATCGCCAGATAACTCCCCAGCCACCATTCCAATCGTCAACACTTTCGCCTGAGACATCATGCCACTAAATCCAACCAATCATTAACGTGTAGTTTAGCATCGCCAAGTTATCCGAATAACATTTCACAACACATTATTCGATCCAATCGTATGCATACTTACTTATGAATTTTATGCATAAGCTATCCATTTATTATCAATTGTAAAGCAAAGCAAATAAGCCTAATCTTTTGCAATATTTCCGCTAAAGTTATGAATATTTCTACTATGACCGATTATTATTTTATTCTTGCTGGGCTCATCGTCGGCTTTTGTGTGGGCGTTACTGGTGTTGGTGGCGGCTCTCTCATGACACCTATTTTGATCGGCGTTCTTGGCATTCCTGCACAAATAGCGATCGGAACAGACTTGCTCTACGCGTCTATTTCCAAATTTTGTGGTTCAATGGTTCATGCAAAAAAGCTCAATATTGTTTGGCCAATCGTCATTTTTCTATCGATTGGTAGTATTCCTGCATCACTAGGAACAACTTGGGCATTGCACCACTTCTTCAGCTCAGCCACAGAATATAAAAAACTGCTCACCATCGTTCTGGGTTTCATGCTGTTTTTAACTGGCATATCAATTTTATTCCGCGCACCCATTGAACAGTTTTTTGCAAAACGTCGTGGAATGACAATAGACCAACGCCATTCACTTCACCATGCAGATAGTGCTGAAGCACAAGATGCTCAAGCTAAAGCAATGCTTAAGAACAAGCCATTGGTGATCTTGATGGGCGCTGTTTTAGGTGTGTTCGTGACACTCTCTTCTGTCGGTGCCGGTGCCTTTGGTGTCATGGCATTGGTTTTATTATTTCCAAATCTTCCAATGATTCGTATTATTGGATCAGATGTGGTTCATGCGGTGTTATTAACACTCGTTGCAGGCGTTGGGCATCTAATCTCAGGCAATGTCGACTTCCATATGTTGACCTATCTTTTGATCGGCGCGATTCCTGCAATTATTGTCGGAACATTGATTAGTTCAAAATTGCCAGAACATCATATTCGTCGCCTTCTGGGTATTACGCTTTTCTTACTTGGTATTAACTTTATGGTGCATCCATCTAAAGAAAAGAGTACTCCAAAAGTGCAACCTGTCGTAATGATTAGCAATGCAAAAGTAAGCAGTTAATCCAAACGAGTATTTATTCAGACGAAATAACTATTATTTGCCCAAAAATCGCTCAAATCGAGCGATTTTTTATCATCAATCTCTTGTACTGATACCCGCTTGCCCTCATTCTTATGAGTTAGGGTAATTATTAATTTATTTTGGTGAAAA
>JBIOEC010000321.1:0-1682 GCA_044445645.1 Gammaproteobacteria bacterium
CAAATTCTTGCCCCTTCACGAGGGCCATATCCATCGGGTACACGCCCGGCTCAAAGGCATTCCAATTATCCGGTTTCACAAAAGGGGCAATTTCCGTTTTTCCAGTAAGGTGATCCTCTACATTCCCTTCGTCTACCGTTCGCTTTACGGTATCAGTGTTATGGGGTAAATTAGCCAGGCGCTGTTTTGCAAGTTCCAAAGAAAGATCGCCATTTTTAGCTGGAAAATCCTTAAAAGCCTTAGCATATAAGGCAGTACTGTCTTTTCCACTTTCAGGTTGTTCGGGTTGATAAAATTGCCAATCGCTAACGACCAAAGACCAAGCTGCTAAGTTTCGCTTTTTAATGCTATCTTTTTCATCCTCAGATTGCTCTACTGAATAAAATTGCCAATCTTTAACAGCTAAAGACCAAGACTTCAAATTTTTTGCTCTTTTGCAAAAGTTTTCAAATAGTTTCCATGGGGTCTGAGTCAAATCATTTAATTCATGGTTGATGTTTAAGAAATCCTGTATAGCCATCTGCAGTAAGGCGCTGCGGACAATTACTGCTTCGACGGCTTCTGGGTTTGCCAACAAGCCTAAAGGAAACGATGTTGTTTGGTAGTGATGCTTAGCATCATCACTGTTAAATAACTGGGGTAAATCAACTTGTAAATCTTCAAGTTTTCTTAGCCAGATCAGGGCTAATTCCAGTGGATTAAGGGCTAAGAAATCTCTGAGAATATTAATGTCTAGGCTTTCTAGTCCAGGCTGATGCATGGCATTTAAGCATAATATAAAATGAGGTGGAACGCTTTTATTTTTATTAGAGTAGACCGGATAAGTACCATTATCCACATCTGCGAGCACAAGGTCATAATAACTCCATATGTCGCTGGTAGACTGTTGAGAGGAAGGTACCAGATTAAAATTTTCAGGTGTTTCATTTGGGCTCATCATTAACACACGTAATAAGTTTTTAGTAAAGCTTGCTGGGTGAATACGAATTCCTCTTAAAATCTCAGAATCGTCTAGCGCCTTGTGCAAGGGGTGAATTGCAGCCGGAGGGCCAATTAATCGTTCTTGTAAAACTGCATGACGACCTAATTTTATCTGCGCGCAATAAAAATCATATCGCTCTTGATACAAAAATTTTGCTTGAAGAATATACCTAAAATCAACTTCACCTAATAAAAATATTTCACTTAAATGGTATGAAGCGAGGTTAACATAAGGAGCAGCGGGAACTATTCTAATTTTTGCACTGACTCTATCTTGGTCATTTTCCAGAAAATAATCTATTTCATTCTCAGATCCAATAGCCCAGTTAGCATTAGAGCCAAAATGTCGTTTTTCTATTAAAGCAGAATACCAAGTTCCGAAAGGGTTTCCCCTAACTAGAATAGCATTTCCCATTTCTATAGATTTTTCGTTACCCGCTTTTTTAAGTTCTGCATCATTAATTTTGGTCAGACTTATTAGTATTTTCTGGATTAATACCATCCATCTATCCAGAGCTTGATCGGATATTTGCTGATTTGCTGTAAAGTCCGCAAGAAGTGCCTGATGCCAAGCGGCTCCTGAAATGATTTCTTCGCTTATAAGTGCTGGAGCAGCACCCGTACGGGCAAAACCAAAAGTATCATGAGTGCTATCAATATCGGATTTATGAAACTGCTGCAAAATTTCTAATATATCTCCC
>JBIOEC010000322.1:0-1671 GCA_044445645.1 Gammaproteobacteria bacterium
ATCTAAGGCTGAACAAATTATACGTGCTGCGCAGCTTTTCTATACCTTTTGGAATACAGGAGATACAATTTATCTTGACGCTGTTATCGCTCCTGATTTTAAAGATAATACACTACCAGAAGGTCGTCCACAAGGACCAGAAGGGTTAAAGGCCGCATCAAAAAACTTTCGAACGGCCGTTCCTGATCTTAGTTGTTCCGTTGAAGATTTACTAGTAGTCGGAGATAAGGTCACAGCTCGTCTGATTTTTCGTGGTACATTTGAAGGGGAATTTATGGACCATGCTCCTACAAACGAGCCGGTAGAGTTTATTGCCATTGACATATTGCACATCAAGAATGGCCGCCTTATTGAGGACTGGCATTTAGAGGATAACCTTACTTTGATGAAGCAACTCCATGCAGTACAGCAGATTCAATGAATATAAACTGGCAATTTATTAATAAAACAGGAGGTTGTTGTGAAAATACTCGAAGAAAAACGTGTTGTTATCATTGGTGGCACTTCCGGTATTGGATTAGCAACCGCACGATTAGCCTCGAAGATGGGAGCTCGTCTAGTTATTACTGGACTAAATGAAAAACACATGGCGAATGCTAAAAATGAATTTAAATCTAATGCTGACATATTCTCTTTAGATATTAGCAATGAACTGTCGGTCAAGAAGTTCTTTGATCAGGTAGGTGATTTGGACTATCTCACGACGCCTGGTTCGGTCATCCCTAAGGGTCCGTTTTTAACAATGGAAACAGCCATCGCTCGTGAAGGATTCGATAGCAAGTTTTGGGGACAATACAACGCTGCCAAATATGCGGCTCCTCATATTCGTAAAGGGGGGGCGATTGTATTTTTTTCAGGTTTTGTTTCCAAAAAGCCACAAAAAAATTTAAGTGTGATGTCAACGGTAAATTGCGCTGTGGAAGGGTTAGGCCGCGCATTGGCAATTGAGCTAGCGCCTATACGCGTTAATGTTATTTCTCCTGGCATTATTGATACCCCGCGCTATGCAACTATGTCTTCTGTAGATAGAGAAGCCATGTTTGAACAGTTGACGAATAAACTGCCGGTTGGTCATGTCGGGAAACCAGAAGAAGTAGCAGAAGGAGTTTTGTTCTTAATGACAAATACCTTTATAACCGGACAAACTCTATTTATAGAAGGCGGACATTTGCTGAATTAAAAAGGGGAAATAATCTATGCCATTAGCACTACTTTCACTTGCATTAGCAGCGTTTGCAATTGGTATGACAGAATTTGTTGTGGTAGGCATGCTGCCTATTATTGCACAAGGCTTTACTGTACAAGCGTAATCAACTTTACTCCCTCTAACCACTCTCCATGCGCTAACAGTGGAAAAATTCCATTTTGGTCCACTAAATGTTAGAATGTCTCCATTCCAATCAACATTTGCTATGATCAGCGGTAAATGTTTTTTCAATTCAAGAGTCATTTTTTCTATCATGGGGTTAACTCCAAATGTGTAAGATCTCTAACATTCTTGTCTGGCGGCTCTACTTCCCACTTGAAAATTTTAATATGGTTAATCTCAATATTTTCATTGCATTGTTTTTCACTTGATAGTTCGCTCCCTCCACATTCAGCACTCATTAGATGGACATGATCATTTTCAGGTTTATTTAAAAGAAAATTTATGATTTTTTTTAAATTTTC
>JBIOEC010000323.1:0-1661 GCA_044445645.1 Gammaproteobacteria bacterium
ACCGTTATCAAAGATATCAATGCCATATTAGTGCATCACTTTTATCAAGCACGGTTGCAAGGCTCTGCCAGCTTATTTGATTCTGAATCTAAAGGTGAGATTAACGTACTGCTTACATTTAATCCCAAATCTTTGGCCGAAAGAAAATGGAATGCAGATCTTAAACTAGTCGCATATCATATTGATCTGCCTAAGTGGCAACAATTTTGGCCAAAAGAGTCTGTAGATGTGAAATCTGGAATGGCCGATATTAAAGTAGATCTCTCATGGGATGAGAATGTCTTATCAGAAGTAACTTCGTCATTGCTATTAAAACAATTAGCTGTTCAATATCAGCGGAGCACAGCGAATAAGGCGCCTATACACATAGAATTAGATAGCGTTTCGTTCGATGGTGCTGGAAAACAGAATCCTTCAGGATGGTTAGTCAGTACCGATCTTAAGGTAACCCCTACTAGCGGCGGGGATGTGCAGGCTAATGGGAATTTATTGGTACCCACCGATTTAGATGAGACTCAGATAGAGCTTTACCTTAAAGCCGCAGATTTACCCGCGGTAACTACGTTAAAAACGTATTTGCCGAATGGATTGCTACCTGAAAAATTAACCATTTGGTTACATGAGGCAATACAATCAGGTATTGCTGAAGAGGTAAACATGGTCGTGCGCGGCCCCATAAAAAAAATTCCGTTTGCCAATCAAGAGGGGCTTTTTGAGATCATAGTCGATTATAAAGATACGGATTTATTCTTTAACGAACACTGGCCACCGTTAGAGAAAATCCAAGGGCAGTTAATATTTCATAGTAATAATTTTGCTGCAATTATTAATCAGGGAAAAATGGGCGGTGGTGATATTGTTGAAGCCGCTGTAGTCATTCCTGATATTGAAAGTCAAGAAATAGTATTAAATATTACCGGCAAGGTTGATGGTAGCGCTGAAGATACGATTGTATTTCTAAAACAAACGCCAATCTGGCCTCGATTGAGCACCCAGCTTTCTCCATTAAATCTTAAAGGGCCAGTGGAATTAAAAGTAGACATGGATGTACCTCTTAAAGATTATCAGACTAAAACGCAAGTTTTTGGAATGGTTAATTTTCTACAGGCTAGTGTTGGAATACCGGCAGTGGATTTAAATTTCTCGGATGTTAAAGGTGAGGTAACATTTGATGAGCATGGGGTTTATGCTGATGCATTGATGGCAAAGTTCTATAATCATCCCGTCAATATACAATTTGCCTCGCAATCTGGAGATGTAAGGACAAATCCTGGATTTCTGGAAGCTTCTATGGAAGGTACTATAGATATCGCTGCTTTACAGCAGCGTTATCCAAATCCTTTATGGGCACGTGCGCAAGGTAGTTTTCCTTACTATGCTAATTTAGAATGGCGTCATCCTGATGATCCAAAACCCAGTCGACTACAAATCAACACTAATTTACCAGGAGTGACAGTAGACTTACCTGAACCTTTTAATAAGACGGCACAACAGGAACAACCATTTTTTTATCAGGGTGAGTTTGGCAAAACTGAGCAACGCCAGAAAATAAAATATGGGAATTTATTATTGGCCGATTTATACTTTATTAAGCAAAAAAATATAAATCATTTAACCCGCGGGTTAGTACAAATTCAATCCAACTCTGCTGCTAATATGAC
>JBIOEC010000324.1:0-1651 GCA_044445645.1 Gammaproteobacteria bacterium
CATAAAGTTTTCTAACACTGGGGTTTAAAGTGATTTTCGTAGAAGGTATCGTGAAAGAAGCACCGTGAAGAATATCTTCCAGCTGATCGACACCTTTTGCTAAGAATTGCTCTAATTTTAATGAGTTTTCTTTAAACGCCTGCTCTTTTTTACGCTGCGCTTCTACTGCATCATCATCTGTAGAAACTACAATATTCTTTTTTTTACTAGACCATAACCATCCCAACATCCTATCCTGCTCCTTACCATGTAAGTTATCATGGTATCTAATTTTTGGATATTTGTCAATCTTACTGTATGAAAGGATTTTAATGCTTTATTAAGCAAATCGTTCCTGTTCATAGAACAAGATTGCTATCTCTTTATATATTCGAGTACAATACGATATGTATCTTATCACATTGGACCGAAAAAATCAGCAAGCTGCAATTGTTTTAGATTTAATGATAAAATAATTTTTTTAGGATAAACGCATGGCTACTTTTTTAAAATCTCTTTTCCGCACTCAATCTATGGATAATGCAAAAACACGCGGTAATGAACTAGCGCGTTGTCTTAATGCATTTGATCTCACCCTTCTAGGGATTGGTGGTATTATTGGCGCCGGTATTTTTGTGCTCACAGGAATTGCCGCTGCAACGCAAGCGGGTCCTGGTGTTGTTTTATCTTACGCACTCGCAGGTCTTGCATGCGCGTTTTGTGCATTAGCTTATGCTGAATTAGCTTCTAGCATTGGCGGATGTGGTAGTGCTTATGGTTATGCATTAGTTGGATTGGGTGAGATTGTGGCTTGGCTAATCGGCTGGGATTTATTGCTAGAATATGGTGTTGTTTCTGCCACTGTTGCAATAGGTTGGTCGGGTTATGTCAATAACGCTTTTTTAGCGATGGGTTTTTCATTGCCAGAAATATTATTAAAGGGTCCATTTGATGGTGGTATTGTGAATTTACCCGCCGTGCTTATTATCACTTTTATTTCAACTTTACTTTGCTTAGGCATTCGCGAAAGTGCAAGACTCAATAAAATAATGGTATTTGTGAAACTGGGGGCCATTTTGCTTTTTGTGGTACTCGCTGCATTTTATTTTCGTCCAGATGAAAATTGGAGTCCCTTTTTACCCTTTGGTTCTCTGGGTATTGTGAATGGCGCAGCATTAATTTTCTTTTCGTATATTGGTTTTGATGCTGTTTCCACTGCGGCAGAAGAAACGATTAACCCAGAACGCAATTTACCTATCGGTATCATGGCTTCATTAGCAATTTGTACTGCGGTGTATATGTTAGTCGCCGCTTTTTTAACAGGCGCGGTCAGTTACACTGAATTAGATGTCAGTTCTCCCATCTCTTATGCTTTATTAAAATTAGGTTATCATTTCGGCAGTTTTTTGGTTGCGATAGGCGCAATTGCAGGTCTGACTTCCACTATTCTTGTGATGTATTATGCGTTGACGCGCGTCTTTTTAGCCATGGCTCGCGATGGTTTCTTCTCGCCCGCGCTATCGCGTATTCATATTGGGACCAAAACGCCCATGCGCATTATTATCATGACTGGCATATTGATTGCATTAGCAGCGGGTTTTGCGCCGATTCACGCAGTCGCTGAGCTTGCCAATATTGGCACACTCGCTGCATTTGCCACAGTATGTTTAGG
>JBIOEC010000325.1:0-1647 GCA_044445645.1 Gammaproteobacteria bacterium
CACCAGTATTTCGTTCACGCGCATCAGCTACCCGGAAGAAAGGTTCGAAGATTTTATCAACCTTATCTTCAGGAACTCCCGGTCCATGATCGCGTACAGATATTTCGATTTGCTGTGCGGTAGGGCAGTCTACATTCACCTCGATCATCGTATTGTCTGAGGTGTAGCGAAAAGCATTACGTATTACATTTTCTAATGCACTATAAATAAGCTGCGAATTAACCACAATTTTGGGGATATTCACGGCAGTTGTCATAATCACGGATTTATTGCTATTTTTATGTTCAAACTCAGCATTATTAATAATGCTTTCCAGCAATTCTACAATATAGGTTTCCTCTTTATTATCAGCGTCAGTGGCAGTTCCTAAACGCACCAGTGATAAAATTTGTCCAATCATTTCGTTTAAACGTTCAGTTTCTAATTCGATACGATCTAGCTCAGCGTGCACGATTTCGCCCGCACGTTGACGAGCCAGTCCTAATGCAATTTGCAAACGGGCTAGGGGAGTGCGTAGCTCGTGTGAAATATCGGTTAAAAGCCTTCTTTGATTTTCCATCAGAGTTTGTAAACGTTCTGCCATTTTATCTAAATCACGCCCTAAAGCAGCAATTTCATCCTGGCGATTACCTAAATTGTTACCTATGCGCGCAGCTAAATTACCACTAGACCATTCCTGTGTAGCTTTACGTAAGCTGCTAACAGGTTTGGTGAGATACCAGGTCAACCATACGCACACCAAGCCGCCGATCATAATGCCAATAATTAATCGTAATCCAATATAGCGAACATTATTTCCATCATAGTAACTTTTATCGGCGCGGGTGTGGGGGGAGGTCGGTTACAATAAAGTAATAGTGCCCTTGTGCGGATACGAGTTGAGTAAAGACTAACCGATTATTTTTTTTGTTTTTTGTGGCACCCAGAAAATGTGTAGGTAGTGATTCCTTTAAACTGGTGCGTTCATTAATCGCCGTTTTAATAGGTTCAGGTAATGCACGCCCCAGTACGTCAGTTCCCTTATCATTTAACACGTACATATGAATATTGCGCTGGCTTTCTAATTCATGCAGCCAATTCTGTAATGCTTTAGAACCCCCATATTCATAAACCGAAACCGCAGCAGAAGCATAACTAGTGAAGACTGGGCGATTAGAAACTGCGTGTGGGTTTTCATAAAAAAAACCAAAATAGAGGGCAACACAGGTCAACATCAGGACTAACGTCAACGTACAAAAGCGCAAAAATGTTTTCCAGTAAAAATTATTTAGCATGATATTCAAGGTGATTTTAATCCGGTAATATATATTGATATCCAATCCCGCGAATGGTTTTTATTCGAGTTTTCCCATTTGCATGTGGTCCAAGTTTTTTACGTAAGTTGCTAACATGCATATCCATGCTGCGATCAAAGGCGGTTAATTTTCGGCCTAGAGCTTTTTCATTCAGTTCTTCTTTGGTAACGACTTTTCCAGCGTTGCGCAATAGAAGCGTTAATATACTGAATTCAGTGCTGGTAATAAAAACTTCATTATTATCCAAATGGGCGATATGCTTGCCTAAATCTAGGCTCACATCTCCAATGACCAGTGTAGCATGGGTGGCGTCACTAGGTTGTTGAGTGCGACGCAAAATGGCGCGCATACG
>JBIOEC010000326.1:0-1636 GCA_044445645.1 Gammaproteobacteria bacterium
GCTTTGGTGTTAAGATAATCAATCAATTTATCGAGGATTTTCTTACTAATTTTTCTGCTGCTGTTGTTGACCCTCAGACACTTAATATTAACGCGATAAGATGTTATGAAAAATCTGGGTTTATGAAAACTTCGTTTAGTGAAGACTCCAATTATTTAGTTATGGTTAAACAACTCATTAAGCCTGAAGTTTTACGAGAGTTTAAAAATTTACTGCAAGCACGTTTTGCAGCAGAACTAAATATTGTTTCAATTCATTTTTTAAGCGAGCCTGAGCGAAGAAATATTGTTTTAAGAATAACACTCGAAAGTACGAAAAATGAAATTCCAAAAAGTATTATTTTAAAACAATCCCTGCCAGAGCAATCCGATGAGGATGATCAAGAGGCTTATGCTCGATTTGCTCGTGACTGGGCAGGCCTTGAATTTCTGAGTAGTATTCCTCAACCTGCCCATAATGTTCCTAAATTTTATGGTGCAAGCAAACAACATCGTTTTATTCTTATTGAAGATTTAGGACAACAGCACATTAGTCTTGTTGATTCTTTAACTATTCCAAATCAAAAGAAAGCCATTGCTGCATTAAGTCGATTTATGAAAGCATTAGGCAGTTTTCATGCAACGACGTATGGTCATACAGAACATTATGAAAAGATCTTACGCAGAATTCATGTACATGCAGAAACAGTGCAAGAGGAGCTTGATTTCACTTTAAAGGACTTATTACCAAAACTTGAGTCAGCAACTAAGCGATTAAATTTACCTGTTACGCAGGCGTTAATTGACGAAGCAATAGATATCATTACAACCATGCTAAGACCAAGTCCATTTACTGTTTTGACTCACGGTGATATTTGTCCTGATAATGTTTTTGACCATGAGGGCCAAGACCTACAATTGATTGATTTTGAGTGGAACTTTGTTCGAAATGCGTTGTTAGATGGCACTTATTTACGCATGAGTATGCCTACCTGTTGGTGTGCCAAAGCAATCCCTATTGATATTATTGAATCCCTAGAGATTATTTATAGAGAAGAATTAAAACGCACTATTCCCGCAGCGAATGATGATTTGGCATATAACATCGCCTATACCAAAGCTTGTGGTTTTTGGGTATTACAACAAACCCTACCTTTTCTAGAAGGTATTCTACTTGAAGAGAGGATAGGTCCATCAGGTCCTGTGCCAGAAGGTTCATTGTGGACGCCAGAAGATAATACGGTGAGGCCACGCTTTTTATCACGTCTTCAATCTTTTGTGGATGTGGCAACCAAGAGCGATATACTCCCTCATCTAAAAACAATGTCGAAAAATATACTCGTAGCTGTTGAAGCAAGATGGCCTGATACTAAAAGGTTAGCGGTTTATCCTGCATTTATTAATAAAATTCCATAGAGATAAGTATGATGCATTTTGATCAAATTTTAGTAGTTAAAGAAACTCGAGAAAATGAAAAACGAGTTGCTTTAACACCTCCTGGCGTTGCACTGTTAACTCAGCAAGGATATCGGGTGCTCATTGAAGAAGATGCTGGGGTGCAATCAGGATTCTCAAATTCAGAATATGCGGCAGCTGGAGCGGAAATATTTATATTGGGTGCGCCTGGAATTCCTGCAAATACATTCATTGTGAGAGTA
>JBIOEC010000327.1:0-1619 GCA_044445645.1 Gammaproteobacteria bacterium
CACTTAAAGAATCTTGTCTATCTTGGAATATCTGGCCTAAATCAGAAAGTTCAATACTATGCACTTCTGGGCTTTTAGGCTTAGTCTCAACTGGTGCTTCAGTTTGTTCAAATAAAGCGATATTATTCGCTTCTGAGCTTTTCCTCAGAGCAAGAATAATCTGCTTCATCAAGCGCCGAGCGGTATGTTCCATACTCTGCAGAAGCGTAGTCTGAGCTTGTACTTGCATGAGTGATGGTGCTGGTGCATTTGCTTGTGGAAGTGAAGTATATGTTCCGTATGTTGTACGTTTGACGTTACCTGTCATGATGATATCCCCTACTGCTTGGTTTTATTACAGGGAAAATGCTGTATATTTAATAGCCATTTTCCTACAAAAAATTACGAATCAGGAAGAGTATAAAAGGGTTGTATCGGAACTAGCAATACAAATTATCGATAAAATCGAGGGGTTATTTAAAATTGTATACTTAACTAACAGAGCTAAGAAAAAAGCAAGTGGTAGGCCTTATCTAAGCAAGGGATGTTCCTTAAGATTTTTTGAACAGATACACACCATCAAACACCGTAGTTGCGGCTCCGCTCATTAATACCGGCTGGTTTTCTCCTTGCCATTCTATACTCAAGGATCCTCCAGGTAAAAAAACTTCGGCCGTTGCATCTACCCAATGATGCAATCGAGCCGCCACCATTGCTGCACAAGCACCACTGCCACAGGCTAAAGTTTCACCGCAGCCGCGTTCAAAAACTCGTAACTTGATCTGAGTGCGATTAAGAATTTGCATAAAGCCTACATTGACACCTTCGGGAAATAACCGATGTGTATTGAATGCAGCCCCAATTTCATCAATAGCTATTAGCGCGACATCTTCAACTGGGATGACTACATGCGGATTACCCATCGATAGTGCATTAAAATGGATCAGATGACTATTTATTTTAAGCTCATACTGTTCCTGTTGCGGCAGTAGCATAGGTAAACTTTGCGGAGAAAATTTAGGAGCCCCCATATTTACGCTGACAATATCTTCAGGTAAGAGCTGCAACTCCATCACCGTGTTGCTAGTCTCTATTTTTAGTGATGTTTTAGTAGATAACTGATGTTGTTGAATAAATTTGCCTAAACATCGCGCTCCATTACCACATTGTCCACTGATGCTGCCATCGGCATTAAAAATGCGATAGCCAAAATCTACATTAGCATTGGGCGCCGGATCTAAGATTAAAATCTGATCACAGCCAATCCCAAAATGTCGATCAGCGATTAAGCGAATTTGTACAGTGGTAAGATTAATGTCTTGTGCCAGATTATTTAAAACCACAAAATCATTACCCAAACCCTGCATTTTTGTAAAAGGAAGAGTATGCATAATTATAAATAGATGTATAAGTATTTAGACGCAAATAATATGCCGATTATTAAAAGAATGCTGATAATGCGCACGGCATGTTGGCGTAGTTTGGATTTGAGCACTTGAGTTTTAGTTTTCATAATAACCTTTCTCCTTTCCACAAATCATCATAGGTTTCTCGTTCGCGAATAAGTTGTGCCCCATTTGCAGTGAGTAAAACTTCTGCAGCACGTGGCCGTGAATTATATTGCGAGCTCATTACAAAAC
>JBIOEC010000328.1:0-1604 GCA_044445645.1 Gammaproteobacteria bacterium
ATGTAATCGTGGTCTCAGAACTAGATTCCCGCTGTGAGATCTGGCTTCGTAGAAGCCTTGGCTCAGCGAGAATGACGTATTTTTTGAGTTTATTGGCAATAATTTTAGATGATCTTGCCCTGCAATTCCCGTGAAAATTTGCGTAGATATTAAAAATATGATGAAACTCAAAGCGATGGGGAGCCTGTTAAGCGGGCCCACGACTGAGTGGATGGAATGTTATGCTAAATTATCTCTTAATAGTCAAAAGTGATTCTCTAGGGCTCATTGAGATGCTACAATTTGCCTATAAATGTTTTATATTTCCCTTTGGGCAGAGAACCCCATTAAAAAGCAATAAATCCATGAGATGGTGATTTTTTAGCCAAGGGCAAGCAGAAACAGCATGGCAATGCCCCTAGAGGAATTATAGTGATCCTTTCCCGATATTTAGTCAAAGAAATCTTAGTCAATACTGCAGCTGTGACCTTAGTGTTGGTTCTGGTGGGCATCATGAACCAATTCGTAGTCTTTTTAGGGCGCGCAGCGGCTGGTCAGTTTCCAGTCAGCCTATTACTTGAGATAGTGGCCTTAAATATCCCCTTTCTATTGAGCTTTATGTTGCCCTTCGGATTTTTTCTAGGCGTGTTACTGGGTTTTGGGCGGTTGTATGCCGAGTCTGAAATGACCGTTATGTTGGCCTGTGGATTTAGTGTCAGCCATTTGGTATGGGTTACACTGGTTACTTCAATTGGTTTGGCCATATTGTGCGGAGTGTTGACCATATGGACTACTCCTGCTGCAATGAAAAGATTGGAAGTATTATTTGCCCAAGTAAAGACTGATGTATTGGCTAATTTTATTATCCCGGGGCGGTTTCAAACCTGGGAAAACGGGCATTATGTTGTATATATAGGGGAATCCAATGAGCAGACGCGTGAGGTAAAGCAAATATTTATTGCCGAGCAACCTGAAAAAAACTCCGAAGAAAATTTAACTAATAAGCCTGAACGTTTGAGTGTACTGACTGCACAAACCGGATATTTATGGGAAGATCCTAAAAATGGCGCAGAATACATAGTATTAAAAGATGGCAAACGGTATTTAGGTACTGCTGGCGAGCTAGAATATACCCTAATGAATTTTGGTGAATATGGCGTGCGACTTCCTTCTCAGTCACTTTATATTCCAAATCGAACTCGTGCCCGTCCTACCTCATCTTTTATTGGTTCCAGCGATTTAGAAGAACAATCTGAATTGCAATGGCGGCTCACTTTGCCTTTTAGTATTTTAATTATCGCTATAGTGAGTGTACCACTATCACGGGTAGCGCCGCGTAAAGGTAAATTCTCCACATTGTTTCCTGCCATGGTCGCGATTTTAATTTATACCAACTGTCTAATGTTAACGCGCAATTGGGTGGAAAATGGGCTCATGAATAAATGGGTTGGGTTAGCTTGGCCACATCTAGCCGCACTTGCCTTCGCGGGACTTCTGTTAGCAAAACAAACCAATTTTTGGCAAAGGCTATTTAGCAAAACATCAGCGATTCCTGGTGAAAATTAGGGTGGATATTAAAAATATGATGAAATTCAAAGCGATGGGGAGATTGTTAAGGGGAAAAA
>JBIOEC010000329.1:0-1599 GCA_044445645.1 Gammaproteobacteria bacterium
CTTTAATGCTACTTTAATTTCTATTATTTTGTTGTGCGCGTTACTGTCTTCAGTTTGACAATAAGTCATTTGAAAGCAATAGGGGAAACATCATGAAAACTATTTCGATCTTGTTATTAGCTTTCATATTGTCCTCAGTGTCAGAGGCTCAAGGAGAGCCAGATGATTTATCTGCGGCATATGACAATGCGGCGAAGGCTGTTGCTGACTATAAGGCTGGTAAGGAAAATTCTTCAAATACGGGTTTATATCGAGCAGCAAGTCTTACTAGTTCTAGTTTAGACGATGGTGCGTTTCAACATTGCAGCGTACTAATTGGCTATTTATCTGGGTTGCCAATATGGAGAGATACGGGCATTCCAATGACCAGAGTTGAAAACACGCTTGATCATATAATTACCGAAGACCCTACTATCACTTTTAAACCAATGACTCAATTTGAGTTAGATAAATATAATCGCGCTGGCGACACGAAAACTACAATGGACGAATGGAATGAGTATGTTGAATCCGAGAAGTCTGGTTTAGGTGCATGGCGCAGTTCAGTAGCATCAACACCGCAGGATATGGATGACTGGAATGCTGCAATTAAATCTATATACAGCAGCAAGATTACTGAAAAGCAAATTGACAGAGCATTAAGAAAATATTGCATTCCTCATACCAAGCACGTATTCAGTGCCAGTGATTTAAGTAGTCTGTTATCTAAATCTCAAAAATCAAATAAAAGTAGCTCGGCTGTACCCCCACCAACTTTATCGCAACGCCAGTGTGCACAATTGGGAGGTGTTTACGCCGCCACTGCTAGCGCTCGCAATCAAGGTGAAACTCCAAATGAGGCATTAAATTACATTGGCAGCCTCTATCCAATAAATCCCGACTTTACAAATGAACGTCTTGTTTTAATGCCTGTGAAACTAAGTGTAGAAGACAAAGAATTGCAAACAGATGTGGACAGCGTTCTTCTTGAAGAACTAAAGCAAAAATATGAAGTAATCTCTGGGTCGAGTGTAGCAAAAAGAACGCACGAGATAATATTGAAAATGCCCAAAGAAAATGAAGCCTCCGACAGAACCCCAATTTTTCGAGCCATCGCCGAATCATTCCATTCTGCCTTAATTGCTAAGGCAGACATTAGCAAAGAAATTGATGGGTATTATTGGAATCTGAGTATAGAAAATATTTCTAACAACAGTGTTCTTTTTGCACAAGGTACAGGTTGTAGCAACTGCGATGCCAATCAAGCAGTACAACAAATTAAATTGATGGCAAATGACGCTAGTCAAAGCAAGAAAGGTGCGGAGAATTTGCAATTGTCAGAGAAACAAGTGAAACGAATTATCAATCAGGTCTATTTTGCCCCAGCATTTAGAAACGCCGGGGGAACTGCTCTACAAATGCAGATATATCAAGCCTGCATGGGCACATATAGACCAATGGAGCAATTGAAATAAATAATCTGATGAACATTGCTGAATATACTGAAAATATTTTATTTGGATGTTGCCCGTTACTGCCCGTTACATTTATATCCCAGTAGACGGTTTAGTAGGATTTTGCTGTATGACGACAATGCAGCAATGGTCGGACTATCTGAAC
>JBIOEC010000330.1:0-1594 GCA_044445645.1 Gammaproteobacteria bacterium
ATATCAAGGTTTGGATCTATCTTTTAAATATCCATTTGATGATTACGTGTTAACCGATTCCTGCGCCTGTATTATAGATAAATTAGTGCAAAATAGAGAGGGCCATCAGGGGGAATTAGATAGGACTTATGCTAAACATTTTTTAGGTTTGCAAAAAATATCGGATAATCAAGGTTTATTACAGTGGAAACACGACGCACCTGGTGTGAATTACAATTCTTCCTTGACAAATTTTGAATGGTTAAAAGGTGAATATTTATCCAAAACACGTAAGGTAACTTTAGAGTTAATAACTCAAGAACCTGGAAAAACTTATTTAGCCCATCAATGTAAAATTATTGAAGAGTTAAGTAAGGAACATCCAGGTTTATCATCAAGTTCCAGAGCAACAGAAACCACCAGATTGATAAATTAGACTAACAACTAGTCTTTTGCCCTTAGGATTTACTGATATACTTATCTGCATACACAAGGAGCGTGCTATGCAGATATCTATATTTTTAGCCAAATTTTTAGCTATTTATTTTTTTATTATTAGCTTACCTATGATATTCAGGCCTGATGCCTTTCGGCTTCGTGCCCAGGCTTATATGAATAATGATGCAGTTATGTTGCTAGGTGCGCTACTTGCTTTGCTCTTGGGAATTTTTTTGATTTTACTTCATTCTATTTGGATTTATGACTGGTATTTGGCAATAACCTTGCTGGCATGGCTGACTTTTATTAAAGGCGTAATCCATGTATTATGCCCAGAACTAGCGCAACATATGATGCAACGTATGAACAGCACGTTGGCTTATCGCACCAGTGGTATCATTTGCTTATTATTAGCTATATTTTTAGGTTACCATGGATTTCGATTTGGATTTTAATATTAAGGATATAACATGAGACGCCGGATATATTTTTTATTACCAGATGTGCACCACGCCAAGAATGTTGTCAATGAATTATTATTGGCCAGAATTGACGAGAAACATATTGCCTTGATTGCGCGTGAGGATGTCGAGCTGGATAATTTGCCTCAGGCCTCTTTGTTACAACGATCAGATTTTATTCCCGCATTAGAGCGCAGTGCTTTAGTGGGCGGGGTGACTGGATTAGTGGCCGGATTAGTAGCGATATCAATTCCTGGCAGTATAGTATTAGCGGGTTGGGCGATACTCGTGGGCGCTACGGTGGCCGGTGCTGGAATGGGCGCTTTAGCTGGAACTTTAATTGCTGTAGACGTACCCAATAGTCGATTAGAGCCATTTCAAAAAGCCATAGAAAGCGGCCAGGTATTAATATTGGTGGATGTGCCTTATGAACGAGTAGAAGAAATTTCCAAAGCTATTAAAAAACATCATAAAGAAGTTGAAATCGAGGGTGTTGAACCCACCGTTCCGCCTTTTCCCTAAAATATATGACGAGTGATTATGGAAACTTTTATTCTGTATACGGATTATTTAGCCAGTGTGGCGCGTAGTTATCCGTTTATTATTTTTTTATTGGGCACGGGGATATATTTAACGATCCGTTTGCGTGGCATACAATTTCGTGATTCTCGTTATGCTTTTAAAATTATGCTCGGAAAAATGGATGCCAAAGAAGG
>JBIOEC010000331.1:0-1594 GCA_044445645.1 Gammaproteobacteria bacterium
CCAGAAAAGCATGGCGCTTTTCCGGTTTTTTATCTTTGAGATGCAAAAAATATTTTTCAATGAAAATAAAAATTCCGACTTAAATTCCAACCAAACCTTGCATACTAATTTTGGTTAAAGTGTTCATCATGGCCGGGGTACCTACTTTCGTTAAGGTGCCATTGCTAGCAATGCTATAAGCGATTACTTCATCATCGGCAAGATATGCTGTATATAAAAATTTACCATCAGGACTAATCCACGAATCCCCGGCGACTTTACTTGAGTCGGTTGCTTCTGTGGCATTTTTCAAAGTTAAACTACCGTTACTTCCAATCACATAAGACGATATCGGCCCACTACCATTTCCGACGTAAGCAAACTGGCCATTTGGCGTCACTACCAACCAACACGGCCCGGCCACTGTACTCGTCAACGGGCCACCAATGGGTGTTAAATTTCCTCCATTAACGCTAAATGCCGCTAAAGCTTTATCTGCGATATCTGTTGATAAATAGAGCGAGCTATTAACAAAGGTCCCAGCAAATGGCGATACGATGCCACTGGTATTCAAAATGGGGCTACTTAATGTTCCATCGGTATTGACCGTGTAGCTAGCAACTGCATTGGAACCTACGCCTGTACTAACAAATACGTAACCTCCATTTGGAGATAAAGCAACTTGCGTAGGGCTAATAGGGTTACTGCCGTTAGCAGGCACAGCATATGCACCAATCAAATTCAATGAACCATCGCCTCCAACGTTATATGCCTGGAGCTTTTCTGATCCACCTTCAAACGATACATACAAGTGCCCATTAGCGAACGCCAAACTTGTTGGAAATATACCTGCTGTGGCATTTATTTTTTCTAAGTTTAAGTTACCACTGACCTGATCAATTGCAAATGTGGATACCGTATTATTGCCAGCATTAACCACAAATAAGGTATGGTGATCGGTAGAAACGGCAATACTATTTTGACTGACCAAAGAATCGGGGACTGAGGTATTGGTCGCATCACCAAACTTGACACCATTACTTCCAACGCCACCAGTGAATATCCGATTTTGCACAGTCAAACTGCCGTCAGTATTACGTACCATATGAACGATTACATTTGCCTGCTCGTTTGTTTGGGTATATAGCTGATTCATCAACACTGGTGCAGGTGGCATCGGCGTCACTGCTGGCGTTGTCGTTGAAGATCCACCGCATGCCGACAAAAATCCTGCTGCTAAGAGCGAGGTAATAATCGATATTTTCTTCGTATTTTTAAATACAACTGACATAGAGACTCCAGAGTAATAGTTATCAAGTACAACATGAGGACAAATAAAGCACACACCGAGATGAGAAAAAGTGTGATGAATAATTTGTTTGTGACTCAGATGAAACTGTTTAACTACAATCCGGATTAACCTACCGCATCAACTTCTATGCAATGATTTCATTCATAGAAATTTTTGACGTGAGAAGACTTCTTCTTGCACATAACATGCCAAAGAAGACCGATGGATCAAGAAAAGTTTCATCTAGCTGTTGGTCGCAGCCTGATGAAAATCCTTACAAAATTTTTTAAAAATAAAATGTGCGAGTTAAAATTAGCAGATGAG
>JBIOEC010000332.1:0-1594 GCA_044445645.1 Gammaproteobacteria bacterium
CTTTTAATACATCAGGATTAGCTGTAATCAACAGTTTTTCTCCATAATGAATGGAATTTGCGCCCGCAAAAAAGCATAAAGCTTGCAATTCATCTGACATCGTAGCCCGACCTGCAGATAATCTAACTCGAGTCTGAGGCAACATAATGCGTGCAACCGCCACAGTGCGCACAAATTCAAATGGATCTATGGGCTCTGCGTTTGCTAAAGGAGTACCTGGTATCGGAATTAAGTTATTGATAGGCACACTTTCGGGTTGCGGTGTTAAATTTGCCAAGGTAGCGATCATCCCTGCTCTATCTCTTCTGGTTTCACCTAAACCTACAATCCCGCCAGAACAAACTTTAATACCAGCATCTCGTACACGATGTAGAGTCTGCAATCTATCATCATAAGTTCGGGTAGTAATAATTTCTTCATAATATTCTGGTGAGGTATCCACATTATGATTGTAGTAATCTAATCCTGCATCTTTCAAGGCCGCTGCTTGTGAGTCGCTCAACATCCCTAAAGTCACACAAGATTCCAAACCTAATGCCTTTACTTCTTGGATCAGCTGACTAATAGCTGGAACATCACGGTCTTTTAATTCACGCCATGCAGCGCCCATACAAAAACGAGTAGCACCCGCCGCTTTTGCGGCTTCTGCTTGCTGTTTTACCACTTCAACACTTAATAATTTTTTCGCTTTCACACCGGTATGATAGCGTGCCGCTTGTGGACAATAGTGACAATCCTCAGGACAACCGCCATTTTTAATATTCAACAAAGTACTTAATTGCATAGTGGCATCGGGGTAGACTTTCTTGTGTATCGTATGTGCCTCATAAATCAAATCGAAAAATGGTTTTTCAAAAAGTTTCATAACGGATTCGACTGTATTCATACGCTTACTCCTTGAATTTCATTAATTACAATATCATATGCATTACGAAGCTCATCCTCAGTAATGCAATAAGGTGGAAGAAAATAGATAACATTACCCAAAGGTCGAATGAGTAAACCATTTTCTGTAAATTTCTCTCTTATTTTAAGACTCATTTGTGAACCATAACTGGTTGCCAACTTTAAATTAAAAGCTGCAATGGTTCCACAATAACGAGGCTTTTCAAACAATAAATAATCGTCCAATTGCGACAACAAAGCTTGATTAACACGTTCAATCATTTTCAACTGTTGTATAGTTTCAGATTTTTTTAGTAATGACAGCGATGCTAAGGCAGCTGCGCAACCTAATGGATTGGCAGTATAGCTATGCCCATGTGCTAATGCTTTTGTAAAATCCTTTCCCAAAAAAGCATGATAAATTTCTTCACTACAAATAGTAGCAGCTAATGGTAAAAACCCACCCGTTATCCCTTTTGCCATACAAATAATATCAGGTGATGTCTGTGACTTTTGGCATGCAAAGTAATCACCCGTCCGACCAAAACCGGTCATGACTTCATCATAGATAATTAATACCTGATGGGTTCGCATCAATTTTTCTAATTTCTGTAAAAACTCAGGGCGACACATACGCATGCCGCTTGCACCTTGCACCAATGGCTCAATAATAATGGCGGCAACTTGATTTTCATATTGCTGCAAATAC
>JBIOEC010000333.1:0-1588 GCA_044445645.1 Gammaproteobacteria bacterium
GGTCCTTAAGTATGGATACGTTCGTGCCTTGTATGTCCTCTCGTGTTTCAAGCGGTACTGCTAAATGCTTTTCCATCGGTATGCCGGACAGCTGCTTATATAATTCCAATGCAACCGTAGACTTTCCATCGCCAGCATGACCAGTAAGGATCACATGACGTCCCGCAGGAGTTTTCAGTTCAGCAAGAATAGCTTTAGTTACTGGGTGTGAAACATGAATATGAACAAAATTAGGATTGCGTGCTTGATACTCAGCTAATGCGCCATCATTGCTCGCATTAAGTCGTTGCAAAGAATTCAAATAGCCAACAAATGGGTTAATATTTCCATGAATGTGATCGTTAACCGCGACCCGAGAGAGCGTTTTAAGGGGATGGACTAATTTTTCGGATTGACTTGCTATTTCGCTTAATATTTTCCGAAGCTCAGCAACAACATAGTCTCTACATTTTTGATCTCGATAACATTGGTGCCACTCATCAACCAGGCTGCCAAATTGAACCGTTTCAATAATTCTATTACGCGTCAGTCTTTTTCCATTTATTTTTTCGCGATATTCATTGAACAATAGATCTTTTTCTTTTTTCACCGTCAGCAGCCAAATGCCATCGGTAACAAGATGGATGAAGGGCAACTCGATAAGGAGGTTCCCAATAGTAGTTCTATTGGGGAAGAACTCATTACACATATCACTAAAAGCGCTTTCAAGCTCACCATCGACAGTAAATTCATTGGCTCTCATACTGTGTAATTCATAAAGCCTAGCAAGTGCCAACAAAAAAAGATACTTATGAGGACTCTTTACACCTCCATCACTATTTGACCTTACTTGCTGCAGTTGATCCAAGAAACGACGAATATCGTCGGCCATGTCACCACCTCAATAAAATCATCTAAGCATTTAGCTTATTAATTAATTCTTTTGCCGCTGTAATTATTTCACTACATCCGATTACAATCTCATCTTCAGTTGTGTAGCGACCTAAACTAATTCTCAATGTGCTTTCAGCCTTTTCCTTATCCATATTCATTGCAAGTAATACATGAGATGGTTCCGGAACACCAGAATTACATGCCGAACCAACGCTCACACATACCGATTGCAAGTTGGCCACAAGCATGTCCGCCGGAATATTTGGGAGAGTTAAGCTAATCGTGCCAGGTAATCTTGGAACACTCCTCCCATTAATGCTTGAGCCTTCAATTGCAGTGAGCAACATCTCTTCGCACTTCTCGCGGAGATTTGATATCGACTCATGCTCAGCAGCCGACACGCTAACAAGAAGGCGGCATGCACACGCAAATCCGGTGATCGCCGAAACGTTTACTGTTCCCGGTCGAAGTTGTTTTTCTTGGCCGCCGCCATAACATATAGGGTTTATTGCATTATGCAATAGCTTATCAGACAAATATAATGCACCAACACCCTTCGGCCCATAAACCTTGTGCGCAGAAAACGAGGCCGCGTCAACACATAGATCTTCTACATTGATTGGCACCTTACCGAACATTTGCGCAGCATCACAGTGACAAAACGCTCCACTTTCATGTGCTATCTTTGCTATTTCACGGACTGGTTGAAGGACAC
>JBIOEC010000334.1:0-1583 GCA_044445645.1 Gammaproteobacteria bacterium
CTTTCGATTGGCATCATGGCGGGCTTAGTAAGTGACAAATATAGTTTGGGTTTTGTGGTGGAAACTGAAAAGCAAGTCGAAATTCATTTAACCGAGCATTTAGTACAATTACCTGCAAATGATGCAAGCAGCCGCGCCATCTTATTACAAATGGCCATAGATGAACAACAGCATGGTCAAAATGCACAACAACAGGGCGCTAAAGAATTGCCTGAATGTATAAAGTACTCTATGCGTATTCCTGCCAAAATTATGACTACTCTTGCATACTATATTTAATCCTCATTGTTTCCAATTTAGAAACGCATCATTGATTTTTAAGTTATTTCTAATTTATCCAAACAAGAGTAAGCTTATTTCAAGGTAAAAAGTAGTATAGAGGTTTATATGAAACCATCGCTTATCTCTTCCGCATTGCCTAAACTTACTTTGCGTGAAGAGCAATGTTTGCAGCATGTTTTAATTGGCAGAACCGCTAAAGAAACCGCAAAAACATTAGGTATCTCTTACCGAACGGTTGAAGATTACCTGAACAATCTTAAAATAAAATTTAATTGTCACAAGAAACGTGAGTTACTAGCAATAGTTCCACATAGCTACGATCCTATTTAAGCCACACTGGAAAGCTTTTAATGTTTTTTTTGATGTAATCTGCCATCAGTTTTATATTAGTATTATATGCAGTCGGTAGATAATACAAATAAAGATTGATAGGAATCGGATCTGCCTCTAATTTTATTTTGACTAATTTTCCTGATTTAATTTCATCACACAATAAACCTTCAGGTGCGCAAATCAATCCGATCCCTTTTGCCGCAGCAAAGAACGTATCCAAAGGTAATTCTGATTCATAATTGCCACTCACTCTAATTTTTTTATTATTGGTAAAGACCCATTCATTAGTGGGGAAAATTCGCTTATAAAGTAAACAATTGTGCTTTGTTAAATCAGCTATTTTTTTGGGCTTCCCATGTTTTTTTATATAAGCTGGCGAAGCAAAAATGCCACGTGAACTCTTTAGGAGATGCTCTTTTACATATTGTTTATCCTGGGTATCGATACTGCTAATAACTAAATCCATTTGTCCATCCGTCAAAGCAGTAGGGAAATTGTCGGCTTTAATGCTAAGACTAATTTTAGGATATTTATCCAAAAAAATTTGTAGCGTGTCAGAAGGAAATATCGCATCAAAAATACTAGGGATACCTAGGGTCAATTGTCCATGTGGTTCTTTATCGATATCATGCAAGATACCTTTTGCTTCTTCAATTTCCTCTAGAATTCTTCTGGCATGGACTAAATATATTTCTCCTGCCTCTGTAAGCTCTTGACGTCTGCTGGTGCGCAAGAGCAGTGTTTTGCCTAAATGCTCTTCTAACCATTTTATTTGCTTTGAGAGCACTGGAGTTGAAATATGAATATGCCTAGAAGCTTTTGCATAACCTTGATATTGCGCCACTGCCACAAAGTTTTTGATGCAGGATAATAAATCATGTGCCATAATAATTCCAGTTTAGATTAATATATATTTACTATAGAAAGTTCTTAGCATTTATTCCACCTTCCAGTAATGGGTATACAGA
>JBIOEC010000335.1:0-1580 GCA_044445645.1 Gammaproteobacteria bacterium
AAAAAAAACAGAAGCCGCCTCAGATTAGCTTATGCAAGCTTCATTAATTGTTATCTACTCAATTTCACCTATTATGCTACAATAACATCAAAGCCAAGATCAAAAAATTAATCATGTATTCCTTAAACACCATCATTCCCAATAAAAAGAAAGCTCTATTTTTTGCAAAGCGCGAGCTTCCCGTCATGGTCTGTGATGCCGTAAATTTAGAGGGTATTAATTATACCTTGCCTGAAATACAAACTTTGCTAGATGGAGTAACTGTAGGTGGGCATAAATTATCCGATGAACAAATTACTCTTAACCAAGCTAAAGCCTGGAATTACTTATTTGCTGCCGTTGAAGCTAATCAATTTTCTCTAACTAAAGAATTTTCTTGCCAACTACATGCTATTGCCGCCAAAGAAGAATCACTGGAGTGGGGATGTTTTAGAAGTGGTGCTGTAACCATAGCTGGAACTGATTATACACCTCCCGGTGCAAATAAATTGGATGAGCTGTGGTCTGAAATGCTTATGCAAGCGAAAAAAATAACAGATATCTTTGATAAAGCTATTTTTATTTTTTTACAAATGGCGCGTTATCAATTCTTTTATGATGTTAATAAGCGTATGGGCCGCTTTATGATGAATGGGATTTTATTAGACCACGGTTTGCCTGCGATTAACTTGCCTGCTAAACGGCAATTAGAATTTAATAAACTAATGTTAGATTTTTATCCTTCCGGTGATATTTCCCCTATGACAGCTTTTATGAAAAGCTGTATCGATCCAAGAATAATTAAGATTATGAGTGAAAACTCAGGCTAAATGCTCTCGCTGACTTATTTTTTATCCGCGAATACCAACATTGCATTATTCTAATGAAAGTACTAATCGCAAACCGAGGGCAGCCGCGGCTTTTTCTAATTGTTTTAAGCTCGGCCAATGATGTGGATTTTCTAAACGCGCGGCTGCAGGCCAAGAAGTTTCTAATGCTCTAGCCAATTCAGCGATGGTATGGTCTCCTTTAGCAAAACGGATGAGAAGGGCTGCTTGTACTCTTGCTGAAGGAGCAATTAAATAACCTGTGTTAAGCTGCGCAGGCTCAGGAATCTCAATCTCCTTGTCCATACGACCTTCTAAGGTTAAAGTTAAAACTTCTGATGCGTTGAATAATGCTTCTTCTAAAGTAGCACCTTCTGTAATCGCTTCATCTAAGTCGGTAAATTGCACAAAATAGCGTTTTTCTTTTTTGTCATAATTAACTCCTGTTTGGAACTGGAAACATGATGGTCACTGCCACGCCGCGAATGTCCGTCCGGTTGGCGATTCTAATGCTTCCCCGATGCAGTTCAATAATATTTCGGGATACCGATAAACCCAGTCCGGTCCCGGAACCGACGGGTTTTGTGGTGAAGAAAGGTTCAAAAAGTTTGTCCAATTTGTCCTCGGCTATGCCGCTGCCGGTATCTTCAATTTGCACCCCCACGCTTTCACTTGCAGGACTTTGGCCGGCGGCATCGGTACTGGTTTGCTGGCTGAAAGTTTTCACCGATAAATTTCCCTTATCCCCCATCGCTTGAACGGCGTTCATGAATG
>JBIOEC010000336.1:0-1580 GCA_044445645.1 Gammaproteobacteria bacterium
CAATAATCCCCTCCTAACGTTACCCTCCAAAGGTGAGTCCGGGCAACATGTATGGCATTTGTTCGTTATTCGCAGCGCATGGCGAGATGCATTACAACAGCATTTAACATCGTCTGGCATACAAACACTGATTCATTATCCAATTCCACCCCATAAACAACCAGCACTTAGCGCGTTTAATCACTTTCAATATCCCTTAACAGAACAGCTCCACCAAGACATATTAAGTTTACCCCTCAACCCATCCATGACCATCGATGACGCCGAAAAAGTGATTACAGCCTGCAATACCTTCGATCCAGGCTCTGGCAAGCACCGTCATCTCGAACGTAAGGAGCGATCTCCAAATGAAAAGGCCGGGCCCCAAGATGACTAGCGCATGAAATTAATTAGAACCAGTTTATTAAATGGCATCGCGGTGTTTATCAAATTATTAACCCTGCTCGGTATCAATAAGTTACTGGCAATCTATGTAGGGCCAACAGGTTATGCAGCATTAGGACAATTCCAGAATACAATAGCGATGATCACAACGTTTGCAAGTGGCGCCATTAACACTGGTGTGACTAAATATACGGCTGAATATTATGATGAACCCTTAAAGCAGCGGGCTGTTTGGCGCACAGCCAGCACTATCGCATTGATTGGATCATTATTATCTTCGATTTTAATCGCCGCATACCGCAAACCAATGGCATTATTTTTTTTACAAAACGAAGACTATTCCAATGTATTTTTATGGTTTTCGGGGATGTTAACATTTTTTGTTTTTAATACGTTATTACTTGCGATTCTCAATGGGAAAAAAGAAATTGGCCGCTATGTTATTGCCAACATCGTAGGTAGTTTACTGGCTTTGTGCATATCCGCCATCCTCGTTATCCGATTCGCATTATATGGCGCACTAATAGGTTTAGTCGTTTATCAATCGATATCATTTTTCGTTACTTTTTTTCTTTGTTACAAAGCCCCTTGGTTTAAAATAAATTATCTCTTCGGGAAAATGGAGCCGGTTGTTGTCAAACAGTTATTTAAATATGCTGTCATGGCAATTGTGAGTGCCATTTCCGTCAATTGCAGCCAAATTTTAGTCCGCAACTATATTGGTCAGAAACTTGGATGGGATGCAGCCGGCTATACTGAAGCATTATGGAGACTTAGTTCTGCATACTTGATGCTAGTGACATCTACTTTAACCGTGTATTATTTACCAAAATTGTCTGCACTTAAAAACGCGGTTGAAATTAAAGCCGAAATAGTGGGTATCTATAAAGTAGTATTACCATTTTCAATACTCCTTTCTTTTCTTATCTATTTATTCCGGAATTTTCTTGTGTTTTTTTTATTCGATCAAAAATTTTTAATGATAGAAGAATTATTTGCCTGGCAATTGGTTGTAGATATATTAAAAATTTCAAGTTGGTTGTTAGGTTATCTATATGTGGCAAAAGGATTTTTTCGGTTGTATGTCTTTTCTGAGATTGTTTTTTCGATTACATTTGTAATGTTAGTTGTATTATTAGAAAGTCATTATCACCTAAAAGCGGTTACTTTAGCCTATGCACTAACTTATTGTATAC
>JBIOEC010000337.1:0-1576 GCA_044445645.1 Gammaproteobacteria bacterium
CTTTGGGGCCTCTCCATCACCACTTGACTATTTATTAGTCAATTACAAACTAATTATAGCAGGATTTTTTTCAGATTAACAGAAAAAAGAGTTTTTTTGTTAATCTTCCCTAAAACCTATTGACAACGTAAGCTATTTGCCTGACAATTGATAGGATTATTGCCATATTTATTTCTCAAAAGTGAGAATAGAGATGGTATATTAGCCTATCAAACAAGTAGTAGGTATTTATGCAATCCATTCAATCTGAGAATTTAGCCAATTTCTGTATTCATATATTGGACCCTGAACTTCAGGCCAAACAAACAATAGAAGATCTATTTAGCCGCGTAGGAATGGCATACAAATATGCGGCTCATGCCACTGACCTGCTAACCAATTTGAGAAGTTCCATTAATGGATGTGTGTTACTTGATGTACGCCTACCCTTTTATAGCATCACTGAGTTGCAACAATTGCTGAAAAAGCAAGACGCCTATTTACCGGTCATTTTTATGGGACAAGATAAAGATATTCAAGCTGCTATAAAAGTTTTAAAAGCTGGTGCTTTTGATTTTTTATTAAAGCCATTAGATGAACAACATGTATTAGAAGTCATTAGCCAAGCCTTGCGTAAGCGTCAAGAGCAACTATCGCATCAAAATTTTTTGCAAAAGATAGAACAGCGAATGCAAATACTTTCCATGCGCGAATCCGAAGTATTGCAACATCTCTTGCAAGGTCTGTCTAATAAAAAAATTGGTCATAGTTTAGAAATTAGCACTAAAACTGTAGAGCAGCATCGCGCGAATATCATGCGAAAAATGCAGGTAGAATCGTTGGCTGATCTGGTTACGGATGTAGTGAGCTATCAGCTCAAGAAAGAGCAATATATATAAATTCACCGCAATTTTCTAGTGGTTTCTAGACATAATTAGATAATCACTACCTTCTTGCAAACCCCGTTTACGCAAAGGATTGCTGGTGCAAAACTCCACGAAGTCTAAATCGATAAACCGATAAGGTAAATGCTCATCACGCCCAATAGGAATTCCTAATCGCCGAGTCTGTACAATTTTATCGGGATGATAGCCCACATCATCGATAAATAAATGCTCAGGATGAAACTGTTGCTGATTCCATTGGGGAAGTTTCAAGTATAATGCCTGGCATAATAATGTTTGTCCTGCACATAATCGCGCCACTGGGCGTGGGGTAGCATAACTGGCTTGCATTAATTCCAAAGCTTGAGGGTCAGTCTGTTTATCCTCATAAGGATAAGCCGATTTTATCAATACCGCATTGCCTTCACCTTCACAGCTGACATTAATCGAATCTCGTCCCCGCGCATAATACATGTAAATAGTTCCTGCTGGCATAAAGAGAGCGGCGCGCTTTTGAGTATACCCTAAGGAAGCGTGACTACCTTTATCCGTTAAATAATAAGCCTCGGTTTCGATAATTTGCGCCGCCAACCACTTTCCACGATAGTTATGGCGAATGATCTTGCCTAAAAGATCGCAAGCAACGGCACAGGAGTCACGAGAAAAGAATGAGGTTGGAACAATAGACATGGAGTTTTGATTAGATTATTAAC
>JBIOEC010000338.1:0-1571 GCA_044445645.1 Gammaproteobacteria bacterium
ATGCACAGGAAGTTATTGCCGTTACTATTGGCGACCCAATCAATCAAGACATTTTGCGCAGTGCACTCGCACGAGGTGCACAACGTGCGATACTAATTACAACTGAACATGAACTCTCGCCGCTCACGGTGGCGCGTGCGTTGGCCAAAGTAGTGGAGCAAGAAAACCCTCAATTGGTTTTATTGGGTAAACAAGCGATTGATAGTGATAATCAACAAGTCGGGCAAATGCTTGCAGGTTTATTAGATTGGCCACAAGCCAGCTATGCCTCTAAAGTTAAAATAGATAATACAAGTATCGAAGTATCGCGCGAGGTGGATGCGGGAATTGAAGTGTTGAATTTGCAATTACCCGCGGTCGTAACAGCGGATCTGCGTTTAAATGAACCGCGTTATCTTAGTTTGCCTAATATTATGAAAGCAAAACAAAAACCTATTACGCAAATACGTTTAGAGGAACTGGGAATTACTCCTCAGCAAAGTGTAGAAATACTTAATACCAGCAAACCGGCAGCGCGTAAAGCAGGTAGTATTGTTCCTGATGTGAAAACATTAGTGGATAAATTACATAACGAAGCCCGAGTAATTTAATTATGAAAACTCTTGTCATTGCAGAACACGATCAAAATAAATTAAAGAATAGTAGTTTCGCTACACTTTCTGCTGCGCTGCAGCTAAGTGATGTAGTCGATATTCTAGTTGTCGGTTATCAGTGTGCCGCTGTTGCTCAAGAAGCGGCGCAATTAGCGGGGGTGGCTACCGTGCATTGCGCGGATGATCCCAGTTATGAACATATACTCGCCGAAAACATAGTCCCGTTGATTGAGGAAATAACTTCCTCTTATTCACATATTTTAGCACCCGCTACTACGTTTGGTAAAAATTTCATGCCACGGTTAGCTGCTAAACTCGGTGTAGAACAAATTGGAGATGTGCTAAAAATTGTGGCTCCGGATATTTTTGTGCGTCCAATCTATGCTGGAAACGCACTAACGGAGGTACAATCCAGCGATTTTGTAAAATTATTAACCATTCGCCCTACGGCTTTTTCTAACTGCACTACTTTTCAGACATCGGCATCTATTAATCCTCTAAAAACAGTTTATACTAGCACACAAGTATCATGGGTACGTGAAGAATCGCAACCTTCTGAGCGTCCTGAGTTAGGTTCAGCCCGAGTGGTTATTTCGGGTGGAAGGGGATTACAGTCAGCGGAGAATTTTCATTTACTGGAATCTCTTGCTCAAAAACTGAACGCAGCTATCGGTGCTTCACGAGCCGCAGTAGATGCAGGATTTGTTCCGAATGATTATCAAGTAGGACAAACCGGAAAAGTTGTGGCTCCTGAACTGTATATTGCAGTTGGCATTTCTGGCGCAATTCAACACTTAGCAGGAATGAAAGACAGCAAAGTGATAGTTGCAATTAATAAAGATCCAGATGCGCCGATTTTTCAAATTGCAGATTATGGATTGGTGGGAGATTTGTTTGAAATTTTACCTGAATTAGATAAAGCATTAGACTTATTGCATAACTCCTAGGTTTAGGGGCAAAGGGGTCGGTCAGGCAAAG
>JBIOEC010000339.1:0-1558 GCA_044445645.1 Gammaproteobacteria bacterium
AAATACCACAGTATTTTGCTGCATAATCGATATCATCATCGAATGGCAAAAAAGTGAATAATCTGCCATAAGGGGCGCCTGAATATATAGCTGCGCATTCTCGTAAAGATCGACGCGCAGCGGGACAAGGTGAGCCGTGAAAAGTTCCTGCGGCATAACCATTTTCATCATAGATACAAGCTTGATCAAATTCATCAGATGGACTCCCATACTGATCGCAACTGACTGCATTCCACTCCTTTTTCGTAAAATGTAGCTGGTCAAAATCTCTAACAAGCTCGGGTGGAGAGTCTCCTTTATAAACAGGCATACCCATCGCCCATTTTACGGCGCTGGCAGCTGCTTCACTCTTTTGATACCCATTCCTATAATTAGCCCAAGCCAGCCAATAGGCTATATAATATAAAACAGCTAAAATTATAGCCAATGCGATATGTCTTTTTTTAATCTTAAAATTTACAAGCATTTCCCACCCCTTACCTCTGACTTCAACAAAGCTTTGGCGGAATATAACGATCAAGCCAACAATATACAAGGATTATTTTAATTATTCATCACAAATTATGTTAAGCCATTAAAATTCATGCTGTTTGACACACCCGGAGAAACGTATGGTGGGGTCATTTCTTGCTAATGCAGTTAATGCGCGCAACTGCAGCACATCGATAGAAGTATCATATCCCCCTACGTCCATCCACGAACCACTTCCAACAAATTCCTCAAGAAATGTACCTCCCCATACATATTTTGAGAGCCCTTGCTTTTTCAATGCTGAGTAATGGTAATCCGCTATGGCTCTATAAGATACCTCTTGGAGACCATCTTTAATCCGAAGAGTAACATCAGCATTAGCCAACATCACCCTAAGATTGTTTTGAATGGCTAAAATATCATCTATACTCTTTCCCTCATTGGATGCTTGTTGTGCAAGATGAATATTTGCTAAGTGACCATATGAGCCAGAATTTAATGCAGCATCTTTAGCCACTTGTCCATACTTAACTCCAGATAAATCTAAGTATTGATAGTAATCTGCAACAACTTTTTTGGTTATTATCACCTCATCATTATTTAGTGTGATTTTATCAATTATTTTTTGGGCATAAGGCTCTAGAGAATTTTGAAATTCTCTTAATTTATCAGCCTTACCTTCACTTGTATCAGACATATATGGCTAGCCCCTCTGTTCTTTAAAGTTATTTATTAGATCAATTACTTTTTCTCGTAGCTGCTCATGCTCCTTCAATAAAATTGTCCGATTAAACAAATACTCCACGATAATTTTATCATCATAATCAAATTCCGCCTCGCAGTGAGAGTACCCATTCCCTGTAACTTCAGCCGTACAATCCAGCCAATAATCAGGGTTTTTAGGGTCGCCTCTAATCAATAATTGTCCTGCATGGTGGCTATTTTTATACGCTACCAACCCATCATCTTTCAACTCAAATAATTTTTTAAAAACTCTTTGGTTCCCCTTGCTTTCAGAAACAGGATTATAGGTCATTGAGTAATAAATTTCCTTACTACAACGTTTACTTTTAGCACATATAATCAC
>JBIOEC010000340.1:0-1550 GCA_044445645.1 Gammaproteobacteria bacterium
GAATAGGATATCTCTAATAATGCCCGTTAACTTGGTTGGTCATATAATAGATATTGTTTCGATGCGTTCCAATCAGACAGCATTTATTTTTTTAGCTGATGGCGAAGTTGAAAAAGATCGCCTCACTTACTTCGACTTAGATCTCAAAGCACGAGCCCTGGCTGCCGAGTTACAAAAACATGCTAAAGCTGGAGATCGGATTCTCTTAAGCTATTTGCCAGGCATCGATTTTATTATTGCTTTTATCGGGTGCTTATATGCAGGAATGATAGCAGTTCCTGCTTACCCGTTAAGAAATAACCGGCATGCCAAACGTTTATTAGTTATGCTGAATGATTGTGAGCCACGATTAGTATTGGGTACTGCAGATAGTTTAAGCATAATGCAAGCTCAGCCTGAGTTTAGTGTTTATCACTATATTTTAACGGATTCTATTGCAGATGAAATGGCGTATAGCTATAGAGCGCCCATTATTACATCAGATATGCTGGCTTTTTTGCAATATACATCTGGATCCACAGGCTTACCTAAAGGAGTGATGGTAAGTCATGAAAATATTGTTGCTAATATGCAAGCCCTGGAAGGTGTTTTTAGTATAGGGACAAATGCTAAGATTGTTTCTTGGTTACCCATGCAGCATGATATGGGACTAGTGGGGCAAATGTTATATAGCCTGTATATGGGGGCAACTGAAATTATAATGTCGCCCGCTGCTTTTTTAGAAAAGCCTTCACGTTGGTTACGAGCTATTAGTCATTATCAAGGGTTTATGTGTGGTGGGCCAAATTTTGGTTATCAATTGTGCATAGAAAAAATTACCGAACAAGAAACTCATGGATTAGATTTAAGTTGCTGGAAAGCAGCTTTTAATGGTTCCGAACCCGTTCGTGCTACTACATTGCAAGACTTCTCTAAAAAATTTACTGGTTGTAACTTTAATTTCCAAGCATTTTTACCTTGCTATGGCATGGCGGAAACCACTTTGATAATCAGTGGGAAACCGCGTGCAGAAATGCCTATTATATCTGCGGTTAAGCAAACAGCATTAGTAACCGGCCATCTAGTAAAAGATGAACAGAGTAATTATTTACTGGTAAGTTCTGGGCAAGTTTATGCCAGCTATGTGGTGAAGATAGTAAACCCTGATACCCAAAAGCTTGCAGAGCCAAATGAAATAGGCGAAGTATGGGTGCGTGGCCCTAGCGTGGCGCAGGGATATTGGAATAAACCAGAAGCCACGCAAGAGATATTTAGAGCAACGTTACAAAATGATCCACATAAATATTTGCGCACTGGAGATTTAGGCTATTTGGATGGTCCGGAACTTTACATCACAGGTAGATTAAAAGATATCATTATTCTGCAAGGTCGGAATGTCTACCCGCAAGATGTGGAACAAGCAGTGGAAGAGTGTCACTCAGCTTTGCGTATAGGCCATACTGCAGCATTTGCAGTAGAAGTGAATGAACAAGAACAATTAGTCATAGTAGCTGAAGTTGAAAGAACTTACCGTAAAATAGAATTAAAGCCAGTATTTCGTGCAATAAGAC
>JBIOEC010000341.1:0-1549 GCA_044445645.1 Gammaproteobacteria bacterium
AGCTAGTATTAATATTTTTTGCCATTGGATCGATTTTCTCTCGCCTAGTATGGGGCCCGGTCAGCGATATGAAAGGAAGGCGCAGGACGATGTTAGTGGCTATTGGTATTCAAGTCATCGGCCAGACTTTTTGTACCTTTGCTCCTACTATAGAGACATTACTGATTGCGAGGTCGTTTCAATCTTTAGGAGCTGGCGTTTCCTCGGTGTTAGCCACAGCAATTATTGCCGATTTATTCCATCATGGTAATTCTCGAGCGCGGATGTTCTCGCTATTGGAAATGTCCTTCCCCATCGCCTACGTACTAGCGCCAATTTTAGGGGCGTTTTTAGTGGAGTCAACTGGGGGTTGGCGCGCAAATTTCGGCGTGATGTTAGTGATAATGATGTTCTCATTTATATTGGTATATAGGTATGTCCCCGAAAGCCATGAGCCCAATAAATCTCTTAATTTGCGGGGCCATTTTAGACAGTATATAGCGGTGATGAAGCATCTAGAGTTTCTTGTCTATGGCTCGATCGTTGGGCTAATTGTGTGCTCGTATATGATATTTGTAGTAAATGCGCCGTTTATCTATATTAACGATTTAGGCCTGAGTGTTTCTAAATACGCGCTATACCAGCTAATACCCATGATATTTAACTTTGGCTCGGCGATTATTTTTAGAAGTACGGTTAATCTTTTTGACGTAGATAAATTAGCAAAATTTGGCATGTACATGTTTTCTTTGCTGATTCCTGGTTACCTGATTTTAGGGTTTAGTAGTGTGAAACTAAATGAAAATCTAATTGTTGCGGTAATAAGCTATCAGTCATTTGTGGTTTCTTTTATCATCCCAGGGTTCACTGCTAAAGCATTGGAATTCTTTCGTGAGCACAAAGGCGTGTCGTCTTCCCTTTTGGGGAGTATTCGTTCGTTGATGATGAGCTTGGGTATGCTTGCGGGAGGTTATGTACTTGGTAGCCATGTGAAGAGCATTTTTATTGCTATGGGTTTTATCAGCGTAACTGTAGTGGCGTTTTATCTTTATGTAACATCAGTTAAGAGTAATGCCAAATCCGAGCTTTAAACTAAAAAAACTTGTTTTGACATATCAGAAGGTAACTGTAGAATCTAAACAAATTCTTATCGAAGGTAGCTATGGATAAATATCCTCTAATTATGCGCATTAACCACTGGGTTATGGCGTTGCTAGTGATCATATTGCTTGTTGTGGGTTTCGCGATTGCGAATTTCCCTAAGTCGATACCAGATATTAATTCAGTATACGGAATGCATAAATCTTTTGGTTTGGTAGCGTTTCTATTCATAATTTTTCGGTTGTCAGTTAGGTTGCGCTCGGTAATTCCTGCTTTGCCAAAAGAAATTAGTGTGGTTGAGCAAAAAGCGGCGCACGCAGCTCAATATCTTATGTATGTTCTGATTTTTGTTATGCCAATCAGCGGCTACTTAATGTCCATTTTGAGTGGTTATCCAGTAGCGTTTTTTGGTTATCCGGTACCAGCGCTATTTGAAAAACATGAAGAATACGGGCATTTCTTCAGGGAA
>JBIOEC010000342.1:0-1546 GCA_044445645.1 Gammaproteobacteria bacterium
GTATTTACAACAGAAGCCACAACTTTATTACCCATTATCGAAGCAAATGATCCTTCCGGATTTCTTACACATTGTTTAGTAATAAATCCGGACTGGGCTGTGCAGGAACTGAACAACCTTCATTACCCGATTAACAGTTTTATCGCATTGGTAATGCGTTATTATGGAAGCGCATACGCCAAAAAACTACAGAAAGAACTGCCTGATCTGGCTATTTGCAATTTCAGTGAAGTTTTCACCCTTAATGATCTGCATATCTACGGCCAAAAAAGGCTTGGTGTGCAAAATGAAAACCTGACCATTATATCCACAAATTTTATCGGGGCAATCGTTAATAATAATCTTATTACGGGCCCAGCTTGTAACTATCCTTTAAATTACACACCTCCCGATTATACCCATCATCTCCTTGGTAGGGTAAGCTATGAGCTCAGCAATCATCTTGGCAATGTGATGGTAACGATTAGCGACCGCAAAATTGCGCACAGTACTAACGGTACAACAGTAGATTATTATATGCCTGACGAAAAAAGCGCCACGGATTATTATGCTTTCGGCAGCGCGATGAATAACAGAAATTGGAGCGCACCAAGTGAAAAATATAAATTTGGGTTTAATGGGATGATGAAGGATAATGAGATAACCGGGCAAGGGAATAATTATTCAGCGCTCTATTGGGAATACGATACGAGAGTAGGAAGAAGATGGAATACCGATCCCGTTCTTAAGCCGGGACATAGTCCTTATGAGTGTTTTGAAGATAATCCCATCTGGTTTTCCGACCCAAGTGGGGATGATCCTACAAATCCCAAAAAACATAAAAAACATAAACCTAAAGTTGATAACAAATCAAAAAAACTTACAACACAGGAACAAATTGATCAAAATATAAAAGATGGAAGAGCAGCAATTAATAATGATCCTGCGACGAGCAACGCTTTAAAAAATGCTGCAAACATCTCAGGAGAACCTCTGGGAGATTTAACAGCGTTCGCAATTACAGAATCAACAGGAAACAAAAATGCTCACAGGAAAGGCAGCGGTTATTATGGGTTAATGCAAATGGGGCATAAGGCTTTTAATGAGGTTAAGAAAAATAAATTAACAAAGGATTTGGCTAAGGGCTTAACCTGGAATGGGGTAAAAACTGATGTGAATCAAAATGCTCTGGCTGGGTCACTATATTATAAAATAAGTGAAGCATCGTTGATTCAAGCTAACCAAGTTGCGGATGTGCCAAACATTTATATGGCATATCAACAAGGTGCGCAAGGGGCAATTGGAATTTTTAATGGGATTAGGATAAATCCTGATTCTGTATTAGGTACTGCACAGAAGGCTCAGCATGCAGACAGTATTAAAACCTTAAAACAATTTCGTGATCTTTTTCAACAGAAAATTAAAACAGCAGTTACTACAATAAATGGAAAATAAAGAATGAAATTAGTTAATTTCCTTTTTTATTGCTAATAATCAGACCTATTTGACTTAAAAATTTACATTAACGGAAAACATTTTGCAACTTGTGTCTAAAATTGAAATAGAC
>JBIOEC010000343.1:0-1544 GCA_044445645.1 Gammaproteobacteria bacterium
CTCCTAGGGTGTTAATTTGAGCGCGATGAATTTGAATATGTTGGTTGTAACATACCCGGGCAATATGGGCGAGGAGGCCTGGGCGATCGGGGGTGTATAAGCTCATAGTGGTGCTGTTGCTATGAGTATCTGGTGCGAACTTAATAACAGGGGGATAGTTTAGGGCTTGCAGGCGAGTGGGCAAATGTTTGAGTTCTGGAGTTTGGATGATTTCTAGGTGTTGGAGTTGTTCTTGTATGCGTTGGATTACTCTAGCGATATGAGTTTCATTATCCAGCGGTTGATTATTGCGTTGTAATACGATGTAAGTACCTAGGTTGAAGTTTTTGGTTGTAGTATTGATGTCAGCGGTAACAATCGAAAGCTGCAGTTTGGTTAATAAACTAGTGATGGCGAGAAAAAGTTCTTCGTGTTGTTGTGTGTAAATGAAAATTTCCGTGGCGCTTTTAGAGTGATGCTGCGCGATGGTAATAACTGGGAGCATCTCTGCAGCAAGTATAAAAGTAGCCTGTTGGGTGAGCTCTTCTGGTGTGCGACTCATAAAATAATCGAAATTAAATTGCTGCCACAAATTTCGCAAAGCATTTTTTTTACTCTCATCGTTGATTAATGCCAGCGCTTCTTGTTGCTTTTCAGCGATAATATCTTGAACTGTTTTGGGTTGATGAGAGGTTTCATGTAATAGGTGGTTAGTTTCTTGGTACAAAGTATCAATAAGAGAAGAGCGCCAGGCTGTCCAAAGTTTATTATTAGTAGCATAAATATCAGCTATGGTTAGTAAATATAAATGATTTAAAGTATTGGTGTTTTTCACCTTCGCAGCAAATTCTTCGATGATGGCTGGATTAGTAATATCTTGATGCTGGGCGGTATGTGACAATAACAAATGATCTTGGACTAACCAACGCATAAGCTCAATTTCAGAATCAGAAAAATTATGCACTTTGGCAAAGTCTTGAATAAACTCTGCTCCAATGTCTTCATGTGCTCCTCCACGACCTTTGCCTATATCGTGAAAAATACCGGCTAAATAAAGTATTTCAGGCTTGCTAATTTGCTTTGCTACGGTTGCGGCTAATGGGAAGAGTGCCGTATTGGGTTGATGCACAAAATCAGATAAGTTTTTAACCAGAAATAGAGTGTGTTGATCAACTGGGTAGGCATGAAACAAATCATATTGCATCATCCCTGTAATAGGGGAAAATTCAGTAATATATTTTGCTAGCAAGCCGTATTCATGCAGCAACTCCAGTGTATTTGAAACTTTTGGTGAACGTAATATGCGTAAAAATAATTGTTGATATTGTGGATCTAAATAGCAATGCTCAGGAATTAGGTGTCGATATTTTTCTATAATGCGCTGAGTATTTGCGCTGATTTGATATGCTTCTGTGTGCTCGCTAAAAAGTGCAAAAAGTTCAAATAGGTGCCAAGGTTCTATAGGTAATGTTTGTTTATATTCCTTATTGAATTTAATTTCACCATTTTCTAGTTCAATGTGCGCATGATTTAAATTTATAGCGCTCGGTGGAGCGGTGAATGCA
>JBIOEC010000344.1:0-1542 GCA_044445645.1 Gammaproteobacteria bacterium
GCTTTAACAACTCATTAATAATTTTAGAAATTTCCACATAGATGGGTTCCAACTCCAAATGTGCATAACGTAAAAATTCAGAACGAATTTTACCAGTCATCTCTACCTGTTGTTTGGCATGCCTCAAACCATCTATCGCTTGCTTTTGCTCAGTAATATCCATTGAAGTTCCGAGCAAACCAATAATCACCCCTTCCTCGTTACGCAAAGGTACTTTAACTGATAAATAAATGCGAAACCCTAAAGTTGTGTTAGCTGGTTCTTCTACAATAACTGCTTTACCAGTTTCCATTACTCGATTATTGGCCGCCTCCAAAGCTGCAGCTTGTTCCTTCCAAGGTAGATCCTCATTTCGCTTGCCCACTACGGCATGTCGTGATGGCAAATTTGCTAGTTTTGCCATGGTGTTATTGCATCCCAAAAGAACGCTGTTTCTATCCATCCAAAAGAGATTGCCCGGCGCTAGGGCGATAATATTATCTAAATATTGATAAACAGCCAAAGCATAGTCCCGCACTGACCAATTGATTTGATAGCGGCCCCCAGTAACCTGCTCATACAATCGAGCAAGTTCTGCTGTATGCAGATGCTGAATAGCGTTTTTATGTTCAGCTTCAGAGATAAGGGTCTCATTCTGCTGGCGTAGCTCTTTTACTAGTTGCTGCAGAGAAGCAGTATCATTGGGGAGATCAGTATTCTCATTTGTCATATTTTTGCCTAGATTGTATATAAGTAATATAATTTATCTTGCAAGAAAAAGCGAGCTATGGTGTACCTTAGTAAACAGATCATCCCTCACTTAACATGCTCAAAAAAAACGGCGAATTTTTCACATAATTCTTATGCCTAAATTAAATAAAATGCTCTCGGAAGGAAATGCAGTAGAGTGACAAGTATAATGGGTTATGCTAAATTTAGCACAAGTCACCATAAGGAAATTCCCATGATTAAGCTACGTCACCTATTTATTACTAATGCCGTTATGTGCACTTTAGCTATGTCTAGTGTTTGGGCTGCTGATACCCCCTCAAATGCCGGGCCTGATGCTGAAACGCTAAAGAAACAATGGGGGGAATTGTTGCAAGATGCAGAAATTTCCAAAATTAAACCGGCTTCCATTCCTGGTCTATGGGAAGTAGATGCGGGCTCACATATTTTCTATGCAACAGAAAAAGGCGATAAATTGGTATTTGGTGATATTCTTGCACTCGATCCTAAAGCTGGGTATGTCAATCAAACTGAAGAGAGCCGCCAAGCCATCCGCCTACAAATTCTTAAGGACTTAGATAAGAATGATATGATTACTTTTGCGGCTAAAGACTCCAAGCATAATATTTACGTATTCACCGATCCAGATTGTGGATATTGTCGTAAGTTTCATGAAGAACGTGATGCAATATTGAATGGAGGGATTACCATTAATTACCTCGCTATGCCACGTACTCCCAAAGGTACACCTTCTTACAATAAATCAGTGGCTATATGGTGTGCTAAAGATCGCCAACAAGCATTAACTGAAGCTAAAGAAGATAAGTTTAAAGA
>JBIOEC010000345.1:0-1540 GCA_044445645.1 Gammaproteobacteria bacterium
CATTAGTATTTCATCTTTTAATCAAAGATTTTGATGATAACCAACAAGGTCTCAATACCATTGAGTTGATGGAACACTATGGTAAAAAGATATTACCCCAAATTGGAGACTATTATGCCAGTTCGGAATTTTCACAATCCCATATCCCAATACAACTAACTGAGAAGACTTGTACTTCACTTTTACTTTTTCCTAAATTACAACACAATCTTGCAAATCTTGACTTGCTAGTTACCTTTTGCGAAAAGAACCAAAATAATTTAGAAAATCAGGATGTTTTTGATACAGAAACACATCAACAATATGAAAGCACACTAATTGAGACTTTCAAAAAATATCACGAAGCCGCCTACCGCAAGGGCTGGTTTTGTGGAATATTTAATCAAACACAAATAAAGGCCGATGAGAATTTAAAACTAGCTGATGTGATAGCCCATTCGCGTAAAGCAACGTTTTTTGGTTGTAAAAATAGAAGCCGTTTGGTATTAGAAGAGATCGGCATAATGAAAGAAAACGGGGATCTTATACCAAAGGAACTAATGGGTCAGTTAACAACAACTAAGGGCGTGGAGTTTAATTAAACGACTTGTTATAATAATGTCTTTTAAATGCCCTTTAGGAGTGAGGTAGTTGGCATTGCCATTCCTGTGTTTCAGGTATTAGAGCAAAGGGCTGCAAACGATGTTTAGGGCTTGATTATAAAGTATCACGCGAGTCTCTGAAACAGTTACAATAGCTTCATTAGGATCAATGGGGCTAGACTCTGAGGTCTCGATTTATTTTGGTTGGAAATTATAGGCTTAAAATAATTTCTTGCGCTTAAAATAAAAAAGCATGGTGCCCGCGAGCAGAACCATGCCGATAATTACTGTGGGATAGCCATATTGCCAACTGAGTTCGGGCATGTTTTTGAAATTCATGCCATAAACACCAACAATAAAGGTTAATGGGATGAAGATGCTGGCAAACATGGTTAGAATTTTCATGGTTTGACTCATGCGATTATTTAAAGTTGAGAGATAGATATCCAGCATATTGGAGGATATTTCTCGGTGTAAATCTATGGATTCAACCAGACGAATGCAATGATCATGCAAGTCGCGGAAATACAGGTAATAGCGTTTATTAATTAATTCTCCATGATCATCCAATAACAAATGCACAATATCGCGCATCGGCGCTATAGTTTTTCTTAGAGTTAAAGTGCGTCTTTTGATGGTATAAAGCGAAGGTAATTGTATGGATTCAGGGTTTTTAATCAATTGATCTTCTATTTCCTCTAACAATACCTCTGTGGCTTCAACAAAATTAAAATAATCATCAACGATATAATCCATAATCAGGTAGGTAAGGTAGTCACTGCCTTGTTCACGTACCAGCGAATGTGCGGTGCTCAGATGTTTATAAATTGAAGATAAGTCATAAGTGTTGGACTCTCTAAAGGTTAAGAGTAAATTTTGTTTGACCAATAGGCAAAATTGTTCTGTAGTATAGGTCGCATTTTCGGCGGGGTGTTCCAATAATTTAAACACAATAAATA
>JBIOEC010000346.1:0-1529 GCA_044445645.1 Gammaproteobacteria bacterium
AAGTTTAGGCATGTCATCATGGAATTACCAGTGGCTCAATCTATTGTTTTTGCCCCATTTAGGTCAATTGCACAAGTTGCGCTAATTATTCCAAATAAATGAGCAAACAGGATAATGATTCACTCACATCATTTGAGAAGTAATCTTTGCAGCCTATTAAGGGCGATTCCGTCCATAAGTATCGTGACTTGAAACCCATTGATCCGACACAATTGCAGATGATAATGATAGCTCACCACATAAGACCGTTGCTGCGATAATTTCTGCTAACTTCAAAGCTTTACCTGTGCCATAGCAATCCATGGCTTGTAAGCATTCTCGCTGTGTAGGAAGTCCGGTACCGCCTCCATATGTTGCAACTATTAATGAGGGAATAGTTACCGAAAAATAATAATCACCATTATCTAATAGTTCACTATATAGAAAACCTGCACTTGATTCGGCAACGTTTGCAACATCTTGTCCACAAGCCATGAATACCGCAGCAATCCCATTTGCAAAATGAGCCCCATTACTGGCTGCGCCAACCATGAATGCACCTAGATTTGATAAATTGCGTTGCTTCATTAATGCTTTGCTAGTTGTATGCATCACAGATTTTAATAATTCAGCTGGGATCGTAATTTCAGCAACGACGCGCTTGCCTCGGCTATGAAGACTATTCAATAGAGAATGTTTTTTATCCGTATCGAAATTCGCGGCTAAACTAAAATGTTCCAGACCAGGAGGTTTTTGCGCAAGGATCCATTGACACGCTTTATGGGTTGCTTTAGAAACCATATTTTGACCTGCTGCATCGCCAGTCGTCATATTGAAACGTAGCCAGCGCATTTTACTTGCCGAATATTGCTCGATATCTCTTAACTTTCCACTTTGAGTGGTTGTTTCTGCCGCTGCTTTAATATGTTCAAAATTGGCCGTCACCCAGCTACCAAATTCACGCGCGTCACGTGCATTTTGAAATACAAAAATAGGTGCTCGCTGCATTGCATCATCTATAACAGTTGTTGTAATGCCACCTGCGGCACGTGTTAGACTCATTCCTCTATTATAACTAGCAACTAGAGTACCTTCTGTTGTGGCCATCGGCACGTAAAACTCACCTTGAGCGTGCTCGCCATTCACCAATAAAGGCCCAGCGAATCCCATAGGAACCTGTACGACTCCGCTAAAACCTTCAATGTTTCCAGGTAATACTTCGGGTGGAATAGAGAACTGTCCTGTATGAAAAAGAGAGTGTCCGCTATTCTTTTCAACAATCAGTCGTCGTGCAGCGGCCATATCCCGAGTGTAGTCGTTGCTTTTATCTCGAGGGAGTTTTTCAAGTGTCATGCGTCAATCCTTTTGCTAATGTTCCATCCAATTTGATGCTGATCTTAAACAGCTCATCACAACTAAACAATGCTATTAGAATATTTAAACAGTGAGTTAATTTACGACAAGATTCACGTACAGCAACAACAATTCGTATGATTTATTACAAGAATCGGGTATTCAAATACCAATCAAACAACAATGTATTTGAAAGC
>JBIOEC010000347.1:0-1518 GCA_044445645.1 Gammaproteobacteria bacterium
GCATTACCTATTTCATAATGCGTGGTTAAGTCTGTTATTTGTTGCAAGTCTTGGCATGTATTAATTTGTATAGCTTGATATTGCGGTTGCGCAAAATTATTATTAAAAATTCTCCAAACCGTACTAAAATCCCAACCATGTTCTACGAGAAATGCTTGGCTGCGCAAATCTTGAGTTCTAACTCCGCCACCGCCACCTGCCGAAGTCGTCTGCTTTGTCGTCTCAACATCCCAGAAACTTTTACTAACAGTAGTGCCATAGGCATATGCTACTAATCCACCTTGATAATTACCGATTTTAATATTCACCAAACCCGTTGCATAGCTATTAGTAATCGTAAGGTTGTGTGCAGAACCCACTAGTCCCCCCGCAAAAGTGTTGGCTTGAATTTCCATTTGTGAATAAGAATTATTGATGCTCGAGCTTCCTATAGATGACAAATAGCCAATTAATCCTCCTGCATAATCTCCAGCAGTGTTGATAGTCCCCATGGCAAAGCTTTGATTGATTGAAATTGCCCCTTGACTTGGTTGTGCAGAACCCACTAAACCGCCAACATGATAAAAATTTCCGCTGAAAATAACATTCGCTGAAGATTGGTTAATGTCAAAATTCTGATTTAGTGATAAAAATAGCCCTATTAATCCGCCCACATTTTTCAGTGTAACTGTGCTATTATTTTTCAACTCTCCTGAGAGCACATGATTATTCTCTAATTGCGTGGAAGAATTCACTCCGACTAACCCGCCAACTCCCGAAGTTGGGCTGGAACTGGTAAATGATTCTAGCGATAACGTTATATTTTCTACATAATTGTTAAGCAGTCTAGATCCCAGAGTCTTACCCACAAGTCCACCCGTGCCAGATGTTTGCATAGATTGAGTTATAGTTCCTGATACCCGATTGTTATCTAGGACAGACACGTATGCATATCCGACTAAAAAGCCAGAGTTGTTACTTTTACTTTTTATCGCAGCGTTTTTTAAATAGACATTCTTTACCGTTGCATTATGTGTAGATGAAAATAAAGCAGTGTTAACATTATTAGAACCTGTATCAATATACAAATTTGTAATCGGTACATTCTTGCCATCAAAGCTGCCACCAGTGAGTGTGAGAGGGTTAAAGTTAGCAATAAAACTACAATCAATTTCTGTCACGTCACTCGCTATTCAGTCTTAATGAATAAGGACTGATGATGTAATTAAAAATATATAAGTGAGTAGTTACTTTTTTATTTCCACTGCAAATCCTGACAAATACTAACAGTAGGTTCTGCTTTATTCAAAGTATAAAAATGTAAGCCTGGAACACCATGATCCAGTAAATCTTGGCACATACGAGTAATAAATTCCTGGCCTAATTGTTGTAAGCTAACAGGATCATCCGCATACGCTTCTAAACGTAACCGCAACCAACGTGGAATTTCCGCACCACAGTTGTCAGAGAAACGGCGTAGCTGATGATAATTGGTGATAGGCATAATCCCTGGTATCACAGGGATTGAAGTGCCCTCGC
>JBIOEC010000348.1:0-1511 GCA_044445645.1 Gammaproteobacteria bacterium
ATATAAATTGAACCCGCATTGGTTGAGTTACCACCAGCACCGCCATTACCAATAAAGGCTCCCAGATTTGAGACAGCAGGATCTTGCAAAATCATTTTTACAAATTGCAGTACCTTTTTTTCCAAAGCCTTAAAGGAAATATTCTGATCCGCTTGTAAGGAAGCAACTATACGCTCGGTATCTTGCTGCGGGAAAAATCCTTTGGGTATGTGAATGAATAACACCCCAGTTAACACAATGGTTGCAAATATTAAAGACAGCATCAGCGCTGGATAAACCAAGGCTTTCTTTAAACTTCTGGCATAAGCGTGACGTACTCGTTCCATAAAACGCATAAAAAAATTGCTGGGTTCAACTGGCCCCGCAAGCAACATTCTGGAACACATCATAGGCGTAAGCGTCAAGGAAATAACCATAGACACTAAGATGGCAACAGAAAGCGTAACTACAAATTCATGAAATAAACGCCCTACTATCCCGCTCATAAATAAAATCGGAATAAAAACCGCTATCAGTGAGATGCTCATGGAAAGTACCGTAAAACTTATCTCTCTGGAGCCATCCAAGGCCGCTTGCCATCGCGTCTTGCCCATAGACAGATGACGGGTAATATTCTCCAAAACAACCACTGCATCATCTACGACAAACCCGGTTGAAATGGTCAGAGCCATTAAAGATAAATTATCCAGACTGTAGCCCATTAATTTCATAACCGCGAAAGTACCCAGCAAAGATAAAGGCACGGCAATCCCGGGAATAAGCATGGACCGCAAATTGCCTAAAAACAGATAAGTTACAAAAATTACCAACAGCATTGCGATAAAAAGTGTTAGTTCAACATCATGCAAGGAAGTACGAATAGTAGTGGTTCTGTCTAACAAAATATCCAAATCTATGGCACTGGGAATAGATGCCTTTAAGGTGGGCAAAATCTTCTTCACATAGTCCACGGTGTTAATCACATTTGCCCCGGGTTGCTTGAATAATACCAACAGCACCGCTGGTTTATTATTAGCAAAGCCGGCATTATGTATATCAGCTACTGAGTCAACCACATGTGCCACATCAGAAACACGTACTGGATTGTTATTACGGTAGGTTATAATCAAAGGCGCGTATTCCGCAGCTTTAAACAGTTGATCGTTGTTCTTAATCGTTGATGTTGTACCGCCAAGTCCACTGATTTGCCCCTTGGCCTGATTAGTATTTGCCGCCGTAATAGCTGAAGCAACCTTATTGATATCAATTTGATACTTGTTTAATGCACTGGGATTAAGCTCAACCCGAACAGCAGGTAAGGAGCTTCCACCAACGTTTACTTGCCCAATGCCCTCTATACGCAGGATTTTTTGTTGCAGGATGGTAGATGCCACATCGTACATTTGTCCTTTGGTGTATTTATCTGAGGTCAAGGAAAGAATCATAATGGGTGCATCTGCGGGATTTACTTTGCGGTAGGTGGGATTGTTAGTCAAATTAGTTGGCAACTGACTGAGGGAGTTATTAATGGC
>JBIOEC010000349.1:0-1506 GCA_044445645.1 Gammaproteobacteria bacterium
CGCCAAGATAGAGCCTGAGGAAAATATCGCTAATGTTAACCCTTGCGTATGCCAAGCTTTTAATTGCTCCACTGCATCTGGATAAACATGAGATTTCAATTCTTCTTTTTCATATCCATTCTTCCAAATCAAACCCTGCAACGTTTTCAGCGCGGTGATTTTTTTATCTTGCTCGATCCATGATAAAAACTGTTGAACAATTTGCGAATCAGACAGAGTGGTATTTGCTAAATACTCACGCGCTTCATTCAAGATTTGCACAACTTGCGGTGAAGATTTATGTTGTTCTACATATGCCGGCAAATGCTCGTAAGCATAGGGAAATAAAACATCCTTCACAAAACTTAATTTCGTTGTGGTGCCCTCTATATCAGTTAATATCGCTTTTATCATTTGGTTAATTTCAATAGTTCTAATTCACAGGTTAATAAAAATTCCAAGGTCTCGAGATGACGCTTGGCATCCACTATGCTATTACCCCACACATAACAACCATGGCCACGTACCAGAAATCCATAACAATTTTTTAATGAGGAATACTGGCTGGATATTTGCGTGGCTAATACTGTCATATCTTGGCTATTATCTAGAATTGGAATTTCAATTGTAGTTTGGTGCGTAGTAACCCCACGAAACGGTTTTAGCATTTCATAATCTTGCAAGCTAAGCATGGATTGTTTCACATATCTAGATAAAACAGTATTAGCTACCGTATGTACATGCAATACGGCATTGATTTCCGGATCCAACTTATACATGGCTAAATGTAGCAATGTTTCGTCGGAAGGTTTGCGCGTTGAGTTTAAAACGTTACCATTTAAATCTACCGTTAAGATATCTTCCGCAGTTAAGTTTCCTTTATCAGCTCCAGAGGCAGTAATCGCTACTTTGTCTTGCGCCAAGCGCGTAGAGAAGTTACCCCCGGTCGCGGGGCACCAGCCTCGGCCGGTCGCATAGCTGGCTATATTGATAAGTTCAGTGCTAGGATTGTTCATGGTATAATTTTACCACTAGATTGATCTAAAGCCGAGTACCCGTATGAAACTTCAAGAAATTCCTATAGTCGTAGAAAGCGGTCAAAAATTTGTAACGGAGCATGGCGTAGTAGCCATTAAAAATGGCATTAAACACCAAAAATCTGCTGATGAGTCCCTGCTCCGCAAACCTTCGTGGCTCAAGGTAAAAGCGCCCGGTGGGCATAAATATCAAGAACTTAAGACCCTGGTCAGACAGAAAAAACTCAGTACCGTATGTGAAGAAGCCATGTGCCCTAATATCGGTGAATGCTGGGAAGCCGGTACTGCTACTATTATGTTGATGGGCGCAGTTTGCACGCGCGCCTGCCGTTTTTGTGCAGTTGATACTGGAAATCCCAAAGGCTGGCTAGATGAAAAAGAGCCAGAGTCTACGGGTTATGCCGTCCAAACCATGGGTTTAAACTATGTGGTATTAACCTCTGTCAACCGCGATGACCTGCCCGACGGTGGAGCACAACACTACGCAGAC
>JBIOEC010000350.1:0-1502 GCA_044445645.1 Gammaproteobacteria bacterium
ACACAATTGACTGAGTCATTAATTCTGGATGGAGCTTTATTAGAGTCTATCGCCCAAAATTGCCTGAAGCAAGAAAAATGAATAAGTTACTACACGTCAACTTCAAACGGATGTTTTTTCAATGTTCACAGGAGCAATTCTTATTGCTTTTCGCTTTATCAAAACATTCTTTACCTTCTTTAAAAGACAGGTAAGCAAGACCAATCGTACCAATGCTATCTATATAAGCAATCTTTGTTAGCTCATAAATACCACTACTAATTAGTAGGATGACAGACATATAAATACAAATCCTTGCGCATTCGGCATCGGCAAGTATAGCGTCAGAATTTAATTGTTTACCCAATTTCGTTTTCTCTGTAATTAAAATCCACATTACAGCAATAGAGATTAAAGATATAACCACTCCCCATAAAGTAGTTTCAGGTTTATGCCCAATCCATATATTATAAATGCTTGAAATTATAAGTCCAATAACCAACCCATAAAACGAGAAACCTGTAACTCGTAAAGCAGTTCTTTCAAAATTATCTCGACTGCTATCAGGCTTTATACGAATACGAATAACCATATGAGCAATACCAAACCCCGATATTACTTCGATAAAACTGTCAATACCAAAACCGAATAGGGTTAAGCTTTCATCTTCATAACCGATAAATATGGACGTAAAGCCTTCTATTAAATTATAGACAATTGTGAAAATAGCAAGCCCGAAAGCCAGTTTATAAAGGTTTTGTTTGTCTGCATTTGTCTTAGAAACTATAGCCATTTATTGTTTATAAAAAATAGAACGCCCCATTTCTGAGGCGTTCTTTATAAAATAATTACTGCATATTATTTCTTCTTGCAGCAATCTTTACCATCCATCATACCTTCGCAAGTAGAGGTTTTTCCGTCAGCAGAGCAACATTTTTTCTCTTTGCAGATTTTAATGCACTCATCCTTTACTTTTTTTCCTGCTTCACTTTTCTTTTCTTCAGCAGTCATGCCACACCATTTTTTGCAAAGCTCTTTACACTTTTCGTCTTTGCAGTTTTTACAGCACGAACATTCTGTGCCGTCCTTTTAAGAAAGGTTATCATGGCTGTTGATGGCTTTTACATTTACTACTAATAAGCATAGCATAACAGCTATGGCTGAAATTATTTTTTTCATTTTAAAAAGATTAATTGTTTGACTAAATTTAATTTACTGATGTTCTACTAAAATAAATCAAACCGTCTTTGGAGGATTCCAGGCATCAGATGAAAAATCAGATTTATCAGTTTCTGACACTATATTAAATTTTTGGTTGGAATATACAAAAGGAGCAGATATGCCTTGTGATTGTGCTGCTAAAGCATTGCAATTGCAGCAAATCATAAAGGGATTACAAACGCTATTACAGCAATCTTTGCTTCTTCGAGTCGGCTTCTGAGTTTCCTTACTCTTGGAACAACAAGATTCTTTGCAGTCTTTTGTTTCTGTTGAAGTGAAATCATTTGGAAACACCGGTGCAA